>JAEHDK010000680.1 GCA_016880465.1 Micromonosporaceae bacterium | reverse complement strand
GCTGCGGCCGACGTTCCAGGACTGCTCGCCGACCTGCATGACGCAGCCCCAGATCACGTCCTCGACCGTCGCGGGGTCCAGGCCCGACCGGTCCGCCAGCGCGGTCAGCACGTGCGCCGACAGATCGACCGGGTGTACGCCGGCCAGGCCGCCGCCGCGCCGGCCCACCGGGGTACGCACCGCACCTACGATCACCGCGTCCCGCATGCGCCCCAGCATGGCATGCTGACCCGGTGGAGCTGCGGCGCGAGTTTCCGGCGGAGTCGCCGCCCGGTCCCGCGCGATGGCGGGTGGCGCCAGGCGTGGTGGCGGCGAAGACCGGCGGCGCGGTGGTGCTGGTGCTGTTGACCGTGGCGAGCGCGTTCGCCTGGCATGACCCGCGCCGGACCTTCGTCGCCGGGCTGGCCGCGGCCGGGGTCGCGGTGTTCGCGCTGCGCGACCTGCTCGTGCCGGTCCGCCTCGCGGCCGATCCGGACGGGGTCATCGTGGCCGGCGGGTTCGGCCGCCGCATCCGGCTGCCGTGGTCGGCGATCGAGGCGGTACGCGTCGACGCGCGGTCCCGTCACGGTGTCCGGTCGACCCAACTGGAGATCGACGCGGGCGACTCGATCCACCTGTTCACCCTGAACGACCTGAGTACGCCGCTCGACGAGGTCGCCGCCACGCTCGCCGCGTTACGTACCGGTGAGCGCGGCGGTCTGGACCAGCGTCAAGACGGCCAGTAGGGCAAGGCCGGCCGCGAACACCGAGACCTGGACCGCGGTGCGGCGTTGCCGCGGCGCGTACGCGAGGCCGGCCCCGACCAGGAAGCCGACCGCCAGCCCGCCGAGGTGGCCGGGGATCGAGATACTCGGCACCGTGAGGGTGAACACGAGGTTCACCACGAGCACCGGGATCAGTGCCGACGTGTCCCGGCCCAGCTTGCGCAGCACCGGGAAGAACGCGCCGAACAGGCCGAAGATCGCGGTCGACGCGCCGGCGCTCTGGGCGTTAGGCGCCGAGAACAGGTACGCCGCGACGTTGCCGCCGAGCCCGGCGAGCAGGTAGAGCCCGAGGAACCGCAGCGGCCCGAGCGCCACCTCGAGCTGCCGGCCGAGCACCCACAGCGCCCACATGTTGAGCGCGATGTGCAGCAGCCCGTAGTGCAGGAACATGGCGGTGATCAGCCGGTAGTACTCGCCCGCGGCGATGCCGTGGGCCGGCCCGTCGATGGCGTAGCTGGCGTACCCGAGCACCGCGCCCCACCGGTGCAGCGGGGTGGCGGACCCGAGCAACCCGCCGAACCCGCCGCCGGCCAGCCCACGGCCGCCGGCTGAGGCGACCGCCAGCAGCATCATCACGACGTTGATGCCGATCAGCGCCTTGGTGGCGTAGCCGTGGACGCCAAGGCCCGTACCGCCGAACGCGGTCCGGGCCGGACGTACGGTGCGCCGGCCGACCGCGACGCACTCCGGGCACTGGTGGCCGACCGATGCCTCGCGCATGCAGTCGGGGCAGATCGGGCGATCACACCGGACACACCGGACATATGTCTCGCGCGAGGGGTGGCGGTAGCAGACCGGAGTAGGTGGCGCGTCGTGCGTCATGCAGGCAAGAGTACGTAATCCCGGGGCTCAGCCCCCAGCCCGCGAAACCTCCACCCGCTCGATCATGACGTCCCTCACCGGGCGCTCGTTCGCGGTCGGCGCGTTGGCGATCGAGTCGACGACCCGCTCCGACGCCTCGTCGGCGACCACCCCGAAGATCGTGTGCTTGAAGTTGAGCCAGCTCGTCGGCGCCACGGTGATGAAGAACTGCGACCCGTTGGTACGCGGGCCCGCGTTCGCCATGGCCAGCAGGTACGGCCGGTCGAAGGTCAGCTCGCCGGCGAACTCGTCGTCGAAGGTGTAGCCCGGGCCGCCCCGGCCGGTGCCCGTCGGGTCGCCACCCTGGACCATGAAGCCGTCGATCACCCGGTGGAAGAGCGTGCCGTCGTAATAGGGCCCGGTGCCCTTCTCGTGGGTGCGGGGATCAACATAGTCGCGTGTACCTTCGGCGAGCTCCACGAAGTTCTTCACGGTCTTTGGCGCGTGGTCCGGAAAAAGCTCGAGGCGAATCGGGCCGGCAGTGGTGTGGAGCGTCGCGAAGAGGGTATCGGTCACGCAGCCCATCCTTGCATGTAGCTGTTCCGGCAGTGCGCAGCTACCCGAAGGAGGAGGATGGCGACAAACGCCACAGGCGCGCCGGCCCAAGGCCGGCAGAGGAGGTGGGACTGGTGTACGGACTTCGGCGGCGGCGGATGACCCACGCCCGGCTGATGCGCGACGAGCTGGGCGAGGGCATCGACCATCTGCGGCGGGCCGCCAGCCACGCCGCCGGCGGCATCGGTTCGTCGGTTGGGCCCGGGGTCACCATGGCCCGCGGGTACCTCAACCCGGAGCAGGTCCGGGACGCGGCGGCAGCGACCTGGGAGACGACGGTCACAGCCTTCGCGCCACTGGCCGCTGCGGCGCGACAGAGCGCCAGTCAGGCGCGCACGAAGCAGGCGAGGAAGATGAAGAAGTTCCGGAAGCAAGCGCGGATGTCGGGCCGGCGCTGGCCGATGCTGGTCGGCCTGCTGGCCGGCGGGGCTGCGGTCGGTGCGGCCGGCGCGGTCGTCATACGGCGCCGGCGGCGCCGGCAGTGGGAGGAGTACGGCGTGCTGGGCGAGGAGTCCACGATGGACACCGCGAAGGGCGCGCTGAGCTCCGCCATGGACAAGGCCTCGTTCGGGGTCGACCGGGCGATGGGTGCTGCCGCCATGGGCATGGACCGGGCGGCCGACCGGATGTCGTCGGCGCTCGGCGCGGCCCGCGAGCGGACCGAGACCGCGACGGAGACCGCGCGGCGCCAGGCCGACGAGGCCCTCGACACGGCCGACGGCCTGCTCGGCGGCCGGGCCGGCATGCCCCCCTCGAAGAACAGCCGCGGCTGACGACCGCTGCCTGCCCGGGCCGAGCGCGGCCCGGGCAGCGCCGTGCTCAGAGCCAGCCGGCGCGGCGGAAGAACCGGTAGAGGGTGAGCGCGGAGACGAGCATCAAGGCCAGGATCACCGGGTAGCCGTACTGGGAGTTGATCTCGGGCATGTTGGCGAAGTTCATGCCGTAGATGCCGGAGATGAACGTCTGTACGGCCGCGATCGCCGCCCACGCTGCGATCTTGCGCATGTCGTCGTTCTGGTCGACGGTCACCTGGGCGAGCCGCGCCTGCAGGATCGAGTGGAGCAGGTCGTCGAACGAGTTGACCTGCTCGACCGTGCGGGTGAGGTGGTCCTGCACGTCCCGGAAGTACCGGCGGACCTCGCGCGGTACGTCCGACTGCTCGGCGACGAGTGCCATCAACGGCCGCTGCAGCGGGATGACGGCCCGCTTGAACTCGACCAGCTCGCGCTTGAGCTGGTAGATCCGCTGGATCCGGTTGGCCCCACCGGCGCCGGCCCGGGAGAACACGATCTCCTCAAGGTCGTCGATGTCCTGCTCGACCCGGCTGCCGACCTCGATATAGAGGTCCACGACGAGGTCGGCGATCGCGTACGCCACCGCCCACGGGCCCTGCTTGAGCAGCTCCGGGCGCTGTTCGAGCTGGGCCCGGATCGGGGCGAGCCGGGCCGCGTCGCCATGCCGCACCGAGATCACGAAGTGCTTGCCGATGAACAGCATGACGTGCCCGGTCTCGACGATCTCGGAGGTCTCGGTGACCTCGCCCTGGCCGACGTACCGGACCGTGCGCAGCGCGAGGAAGGCCACGTCGCCGAACTGCTCGAGCTTGGGCCGCTGGCCGGCGTTGACCGCGTCCTCCACGGCGAGCTCGTGCAGGCCGTACGCCTCGGCGACACCGGCCAGCTCCCGGCCGGTCGGCTCGTGCAGGCCAAGCCAGACGAAGCCGCTCGGCTCCCGCCGGGCGACCTCCAGCGCCTCGGCATAGCTCCACTCGCCCGTCTGCCGGACCCCGTCGACGTAGACGCCGCAGTCGACGATCGCGCTACCCTCGTCGACCGGCTCGCTGCCCGGGTGCGCCTGGTCGGAGACCCACATCTTGCTGACCGCCCGTACGGGTACGGTCAGTGCTCGCGCCAGGCCCCTGCTGCCGTCGCTGTCATCCGGCCGCTTGCGTACCGCTATCACTCTCGCCTCCTCCCGGTCGACTGCCGGCAGCGTACGCCGCGCGCGGCGGTCGACCGGAGGTTGGCGCCGGGTGGACCGGCCGCTTCGGGGGTGGGGGCGAGCGGCCCACCCGGCGCCATTGGGGGCGGGGGCAGTGCTAACGGCCCACCCGGTGTGGGCCGAGATAAGGTCGTCGGCCGCATCCGGGTGAGTACATCCGCAGCATTGTGATGGGTTCGGCACCGCGCGCGGTGCCCCGCCGGGCACCCAGTGGGGATATCTGTCAGATATCCGACACTTTTACGGCCTGGACGGCACCCGCCAGCCGGCGCACTCCCTCGGGGATCTCGTCCGCCGGAACCGCCGAGTACGCCAGCCGGAGCGCGTGGTGGCCGCCTTCGAGCAGGAAGTCGGTGCCCTTCACGACGGCGACCCCGCGCCGCTCGGCCTCCGGGGCCAGCCTGGCCACGTCGACGTCCTCGGGGAGCTCGACCCAGAGGAAGTAACCGCCGTCCGGCTCGGTGAAGCGGATCCCGGGAATGTGCTCCCGCAGCGCGGCCGCCAGGACGCGGGCCCGCTCGGCGAGCGCCGTCCGTACGTTGGCGATGGACCGTTCGACCGCACCCGACGCGCAGAACTGGTAGACGGTTGCCTGCGCCACCATGCCCGCCGAAATGTAGGTGGTCGTCGCCTTCTTCGCGATCTCCGCGATCAGTGCGGGCTGCCCGATCAGGTAGCCGACCCGGACCCCGGGGCAGATCGTCTTCGTGAACGAGGACGCGTGCACGACCGTCCCGCGCCCGGCGTCCAGCGACAGCAGCGAGGGGTGTCGCTCGCCCCGGAACCGGATCTCGGCGTACGGGTCGTCCTCGAAGATCGTGAACTCCGACTCCTGGGCGAGCGCCAGCAGTTCCCGGCGCTTGGCCGCCGACAACGTAACGCCGGCCGGGTTCTGGTAGTTCGGGATTACGTGGGCGAGCCGCGGGCGGAGCCCACACTCGAGCGCCTTGCGCAGCTCGTCGACGTCCAGCCCGTCCGGGTGCAGGGTGACCTGGTGTACCGCGGCCCCCATCGCCCGCAGGTTGCTCAGGGTCCGGTCGTACGTCGGCCGCTCGACGACCACGTCGTCGCCGGCGCGTACCAGGTGCCCGAACAGGAACGCGTCCGCCTGCAGCGACCCGTTGGTCACCAGCACGTGGTCGGCCGTCACCTGGTACCGGTCGGCGATCCACTCGCGCAGCGGCAGGTACCCGTACGCCGACCCGTAGGCGGTCACACCCGCCGGGTCGGCGTCGAAGGCGCGCACGGCCGCGGCCTTCAACCCCTCGACATCGATGATGTCCAGGGACGGCGCTCCCCGGGCGAATGAGATAACGGACATGGTGGACAAGCCTACGGGCCGACACCCCGCTATCCGCCGGGGGTCTCGCGATATACCAGGGGCATGGATCTGTGGTCCCGGCTCCTCGCCGGCCGGTGTTCACTGTCCACAGGGGACATTACGGCCGCGGTCGAGAAGCAGCCGCCGCTCAGACCGGGGTCGGACTGCGGGTCCAGGCGCGCAGGATGTCCCGCACGGACAGCACGCCGAGCACCTCGTCGTCGGCGATCACCACGAGGTGCCGGAACCCGCCGCGGACCATCGCGGCCGCCGCCTCCTCCAGCGTCCAGTCCGGCCCGGCGTACACCACGTCCCAGGTGATGTGCGACGACGTCCGCTCGACGTCGGGGTCGAGGCCGCGGCCGATCGCGTTCAGCACGTCCCGCTCGGTGAAGATCCCGACGCCCTCGCCGTCCGGGTCGACCACGACGGCCGAGCCGACCCGGCGCGCCGCCATCAGCTGCGCCGCCTGCCGCAGCGTGTGCTCCGGCCCGACCACGAGGATCGGCTTGCTCATCGCCTCACGTACGCGCATCAGACATCACCCCTGGAAGGCACCGTACGGACATACTGGACCGCTCGGGAGCAACTCTCAAGACTTGACGATGCCGGTCAGCGGTGGTGTGGGCGCTGGGCCCGGGCTCGCCTAGGCTGCACCGGTGCCTGACCGACGCCGGCGGTGTACCGGTGCGCTGATCGTGGACGACCTGGGCCGCGTCTTCGTCCAGCGCCGTTCGCCCGAGCTGGCGGTGTTCCCCGGTGTGTGGGACATCGTCGGTGGCCATCTGGAGCCGGGCGAGTCGGCGGTCGAGGCGCTGCGGCGCGAGGTTCAGGAGGAGACCGGTTGGACGGTCGCCGAGATCCTCGCGGTCAGCGGCGACTACGCGTACCGCGGCGACGACGGGTACGACCGCGGCGAGGTCGACTTTCTCGTCCGGGTCGCCGGCGATCTCGACCACCCCTGCCTGGACGAGGGATCGCACACCGAGTTC
>JAEHDK010000679.1 GCA_016880465.1 Micromonosporaceae bacterium | reverse complement strand
GCTGCGGCCGGCAGCGGGTTGGCCGGCGCGCCCGCCGGCAACCGGCCCGGTGTCTCGGACTCCGTCGCGGTCGGCGCACGGCTCACCGCGGGCACGCCGATCCTCACCGTGGTGGACGTGTCCGAGCTGACGCTGGTAGCCGAGGTCGACGAGACCGACGTCCTGCTGGTCGCGCCCGGCGTACCGGCCGGGGTGGAGCTGGATGCGGCCACCGGTGCCGAGTACGCCGCGACCGTACGCTCGGTCGACGTACTGCCCACGCCGTCGGCGCGCGGCGGGGTGGCGTACCGGGCCCGGCTGTCGCTCGGCGCCGGCGCGTTCCCCGACGGCCGGGTTGCCCCGCAGCCGCGGCCGGGCATGACGGCGGTGGCCCACCTGCGGGTCCGCCAGGCGGTGGACGCGGTCGCCGTACCGGCCGCCGCTGTGTTCACTGTGGACGGTGCGGACTCGGTGTGGGTCATCCGGGACGACAAGGCCGAGCGGGTCGCGGTGACGGTCGGCGTACCGGGGCAGGATCTGGTCCAGATCATGGCCGGAGTCGTCGCCGGCGACCGGGTCGTGGTTCGCGGCACCGACAAAGTTCACAGTGGACAGAAGGTGCCGTGACGGCGGCGGCCGGGACGGCCCCGGCGATCGAGGCGGTCGACGTCACCCGCACGTACGAGCTGGACGGCGTCTGGGTACCCGCCCTGCGCGGGGTCACGCTCACCGTGGCCCAGGGCGATCACCTGGCGATCATCGGCCCGTCCGGGTCCGGGAAATCCACGCTGATGCACCTGCTCGGCGGCCTCGACCGGCCGACCAGCGGCCGGCTCGTGATCGGCGGCCGGGACGTCGCTGGCCTCTCGCCGGCCGAGCTGGCGCGGCTGCGCAACGAGACGATCGGCTTCGTGTTTCAGGCGTTCCACCTGCTGCCGCGTACCTCCGCGCTCGACAACGTGGCGCTGCCGTTGGTGTACCGGGGGATGGGCGGCGCGGCGCGGCGCCGGCAGGCCGCCGCGATGCTGGAGCGGGTCGGGCTGGGGCACCGCGTCCGGCACCGGCCCAGCCAGCTCTCCGGCGGTGAACAGCAGCGGGTCGCTATCGCCCGGGCGCTGGTGACCGGGCCCGCGGTGCTGCTCGCCGACGAGCCGACCGGCAACCTCGACACGGCCACCGGTGCGGCGGTACTGGCCCTGCTGGAGTCGATGAACGCGGACTCGGGGGTGGCGCTGGTCCTCGTCACCCACGACCGGGAGGTGGCGCTGCGCGCGCGCCGGCAGATCACCATGCGGGACGGCGTCGTGGTACCGCCCGCCGCGCCCCGGATACCGCGCCAGCGGGAGGAGCCGTGAGGCTCGCCGAGGCGTGGCGGGTCGCGCTGGGCGCGTTGCGGGCCAACCGGCTGCGCAGCGGGCTCACGATGCTCGGCGTGGTGATCGGGGTGGCCGCCGTCGTCGTGCTCGTGGCGATCGGTACGGGCGCCAAGCAGACCGTCGAGCAGCAGGTCGAGGGGCTGGGTTCGAACCTGCTGATCGTGGTGCCCGGGCAGGTGAGCTTCGGTTCGGCGCCGACGCTGTCCCCGCTGTCACTGTCCGATGTGGAGGCCGTGACCCGGGTCGTCGGGGACCGCTCCCGGGTGGCCGTGACGGTGACCAGTGGCGAGCGGGTCCAGGCCGGTACCGCGGCGAAGTTCACCAGCGTGCTCGGCGTACTGGAGACGACGCCACAGGTGTTCATCCGGACGGTCGCGCGGGGGTCGTACCTGACCCGGTCCGATGTGGATACCGCGCGCCGGGTCGCGGTGCTCGGCTCCGCCGTTGCGAGCAGCCTGTTCCGGGACCGTGACCCGGTGGGCCAGCAGGTCACGATCGCCGGCGTACGGTTCCGGGTCATCGGCGTGTTCGCGCAGCTCGGCCAGAGCCTGGGCATCGACCGCGACGACGAGGTGCACATCCCGGTCACGACCGCGCACCGGCTGTTCGGTACGGGCCGGGTGGACGGCATCGCCATCAAAGCACCCGACCGGGAGCGGATCGACGAGCTCGGCAACCGGGTCGTCGCCGAGCTGGCCCGCCGCCACCCGGATACCGAGTTCAGCGCGGTGACCCAGGAGCAGATTCTCGGCGTACTCGGGGACATCCTGGGCGTGCTGACCGGCGTGCTGGCGGCCATCGCCGGGATCTCGCTGCTCGTGGGCGGCGTCGGGGTATCGAACATCATGCTGGTCTCGGTGCGCGAGCGGACCAGCGAGATCGGGTTGCGCAAGGCGGTGGGCGCCCGGCCGCGGGACATCGGGGTGCAGTTCCTGCTGGAGGCGGTGCTGCTGACCACCCTCGGCGGCGGCACGGGCATGGCCCTCGGCGTGGCCGCGGCCTCGCTGGTATCGGCGCTCTCGCCGGTGCCAGCCGCGATCACCTGGTGGGCGCTCGCACTCGCGTTCGGCGTCTCGGCCGCCGTGGGGATCATCTTCGGTGTGGTGCCGGCGCAGCGGGCCGGAAGGCTGGACCCCGTGGTGGCCCTCCGCGCGGAGTGACTCAGCCGCCCGCGCGAGCGGGGGGTCGGACGCAGCGCGAAGTAGCCGGAAGTTGTGCGCGTTGAGTGACCAGTGTGACACACAGAGTCGCCGGCGATGCCTTTGGCGTTGATCAACAAGCGCGAAGACGTCGCGCGGTTCACAATCGCCCCGCTACCGTACTAGTTACACGCGCGTTGCCCGCCCGGTGGTGCGGAAACCGCCGGGTGGCAGGCGCCGGAGATATGGGATGGGCTGGTGAACCATGGCTGGATCACCACAGACCGAGGGCCGGCTGGCGGAGGTGAAGTTCCTTACCGTTGCCGAGGTGGCCGACCTCATGCGGGTATCCAAGATGACCGTCTATCGCCTGGTGCACTCGGGCGAACTGACGGCGGTGCGGGTCGGCCGGTCGTTCCGGGTGCCCGAGCACGCTGTCCACGAGTACCTGCGGGAGGCGTTACGCGAGACCGCGTGAGCGATCGGTGTTCCGGCTGGGCCGGGCGGGGGCGACCCGCCGTTTCCCATCATTCTGACCTGCCGCTACCCTGAACGGGCTAAACAGCTCGGACGGGTAACGAGGAGACGATCGTATGGGTTCGGTGGTCAAGAAGCGCCGCAAGCGCATGGCCAAGAAGAAGCATCGCAAGCTGCTGCG
>JAEHDK010000084.1 GCA_016880465.1 Micromonosporaceae bacterium | reverse complement strand
GCGATGTCCGTCTCCACCACCCACCGGCGCCCCCGCCAAGCCTCATCGATGACGACCTGGAGGGCGTCGTGCACCGCGCGTCTCGGGCGGAACCCGAAGCTGCACGGCTGCATGTCCGCTTCAAAGATCGGCTCAAGCACGATCTTCACCGCGGCCTGCACGATCCGGTCCCGAACCGCAGGAATCGACAGCGGTCTTTGTTCGGTCGGTTGGCCCGGCTTCGGGATAAACACCCGACGCGCCGGCAACGGCCGATACCGTCCCTGCTTCAGCTCGTCGGCCAGCTCGTCAAGCAGCCGGGCCACCCCGTACTGCTCGACCTGACCCAAGGTGGTGCGGTCAATGCCCGGAGCGCCGTCGTTGCGGCGCACCGCGACCCACGCCCGCCACAGGACGTCCCTGCGCAGGACCTTGTCCCACAGCGCGTGGAACCGTCGCCCGGGGTCGGCCTTGGCCGTCCGGTACAGCGTGTGTTGCAGGGCACGCACCTTATCCAGCGGAACACATCCGCCGTCGGCGGGACTAGCCGAGACCTCGGCACTCACCGGGCACCTCCAACCACATCAGCACGCATCGACGAAGTAGTGGCCCTTCCCGCACCGCCGGTTGTGTTGTCCGGTCGGCTCGATCGGTACTACGGCCACCTCCGACGCCCTTCCGGCTGGCTTCCACTTCCCGGCTCATCACCGGTTATAGGTCGCCGCGCTCCAGCGGTGCTGCGCAGCCCGCTGGGCCGGGGAGGGCCTCTCCAGTTCCCGCCGTCACTATCCGAACGTTCCGCGCCCTCTACGCCGGGGAGTCCTTGGCGGCTGCGCTTCCAGGCTCTTCACCGCTTCCATGGCCTTCGCCTTCTCCTTCCAGGCTCGGCACTCCCTCGCCCCGCCCGTCTCCGGGCAGGTGTGGTAACGACGCGGCAGGCTTCGCTTCACGCTGCGGACCGCTCGGTTGCACACCCTCTCAGGCGTTCGACGCTGGGCTTCGACCCCGCCCGTTTCCAGACGAGACCGCCAGCCTGCTACCGGGCCCCCTGGCGGCTACCCGGACCGGACTTCCACCGGCAAGCGACGACGAGCTTACGAAACAAGCCGTCAACCACTCACATGATCAACCACCTATCCCTACTGGACGCACAAGGAGCGCGAACATGATGTACGGGAATGGGTTCGGCTGGGGCTGGATGATGCTGATGCCGCTGCTGTGGATCGCCCTGATCGCGGTGGTCGTGTGGGCGGCGGTCAAGGTCACTCAACGTCCCCCCGACCGACCGGCAGGACAACAGCAGCGGGAGACGCCGCAGGAGATCCTGGACCGCCGGTTCGCCTCCGGCGAGATCGACGTAGACGCCTACAGCCGGGCCCGCGACACGCTCGCCGGCAGACAGCCGGGGTCGTCATGACCTGGACGCGGAGCCGGTGGCTGCCGCTGACCGTCGGGGTCGCCGCGGCCGGGCTGCTGGTCGCCTCGATCGTGTGGACCGCAGCGGCCGGCGGGGGCTGGGGGCCGAACGGTTCCACCATGATGGGGCCGAGCGGAATGCTGGGCCCCGGCATGGGCGGCGCGGGGATCGCCGGTGACGGGCCCGTTCGCGGCCTGGACGGCGCCGAGCGGGCCGCGACACGGCTCGCCGACCGGTGGGGTCTTGCGGTCGGTGAGGTGATGCAGTTCGACAACGGCTTCTACGCCGAACTGGTCGACCCGTCCGGTGATCTGACCACCGAGGTGCTGGTCGACCCGCGCACCGGTGCTGTGCAGGTGGAGTTCGGTCCGGCGATGATGTGGAACACCGCCTACGGCATGCACCCGGCCCGCGCCAACGAAGCAAGCATTGGCGGCGAGCGGGCCCGCGCCATCGCCGACCAGTGGCTGGATAGCAACCGGCCCGGCGAGCATGCCGGCGACGCCGACTCCTTCCCCGGCTACTACACCCTGCACACCCTGCGCGGCGACCAGGTCGTCGGGATGCTCTCGGTGCACGCCACCACCGGCGCGGTCTGGTACCACTCCTGGCACGGCCGGTTCATCGCCATGAACGACCACGACACCGAATAGTCACGAAAGAGGGTATAGTGGGCCGCAAGATCCTGTTCATCCTCAACGACCCTCCCTACGGCACCGAACGCGTCTTCAACGGACTGCGCCTGGCCAACGCCGTAGCCAAACGCGACGACACCGAGGTACGGATATACCTGATGGGCGACGCCGTGGGCTGCGCGATGGCCAACCATAAACTCCCAGACGGCTACTACCACCTCGACCGGATGATCGGCTCGGCCGCCCGGCACGGCGCCGACATCGGCTGCTGCACCACCTGCATGGACGCCCGCGGCATCACCGACGACATGCTGACCAAGGGCACCCGCCGCTCCACACTGGACGAACTTGCCGACTGGACCCTCTGGGCCGACCAGGTCGTCCCGTTCTAAGCCCTGCGGCGCACGCGCTCACCGGACGTGGGCCCGCACCTCGGTGAATACTGCGGCCGACGCGGTGAACGGGCCGATCCCGTGGCGGCCGCGACGTCGGGGGTGGCGGCGAGTAGCTCTTCGCCGCGTACCCCGGTGATGCTGATGTTGAGGGTGTTGGGCAGTCGGCGCCGCGGGTGACCGTTGGGCACGACGTGGCCCGGCAGAACCTCGGCGAGGCCGGCGTGGAGCCGGTCGCGCAGGTCGGCGCGGGCGAGGTCGCTACCGGCGCCCAGCGCGACGGCGAAGGCGACGTTCTCGGTGCCCGCGCGCAGGCCGCGTTCCTGTCCGCCGCCGTAGACGACAGGTTCCAGCCGCAAGCCCGGCCGCACATAGAGGGCGGCGATGCCTTTCGGCGCGTACATCTTGTGCCCGGCGACGGTGAGCAGGTCCACTCCGAGCTCGGCGACGTCGCGCGGGACCTTGCCGGCGGCCTGGGCGGCGCCGGACGGGCACCGTGGCGTAGGAGTGCGCGCTGGACGGGTTGCCGAAGTGTGTGGCCACATGCGGCTGCATCGCCGCGGCGACTCGCGGATCGACCGGGGTGGTGGCGTTGTATTCGAGGTAGACCGGCCCGTCCGCGAGGGCCGGATGCCGGCCGTTCATGAGGCGCTTGCAGCGTTCGTTGGCGCCGGATGGTGGGTTCGTACATGCGCACCGCCACGATGAGGCTGGAGGCGGCGGTGATCGCGGCGACGCCGAGGTCGCGCCACAGCCGGTAGACGCCCACGGCGCGGGCG
>JAEHDK010000678.1 GCA_016880465.1 Micromonosporaceae bacterium | reverse complement strand
CACGCCGACGTCGACGCCGGCCCGCTGCGGGTCGGCCGCGACCGCGGCGTGCAGGCCGTCCAGCGCCGGCTGCCCGGCCGAGCTGGTCACCCGCGGATCGATGCGCCACTCGCCGGTACGGGCGCGGGTACGCAGCCACACGACGCACTCCTCGGCCCACTGCGGTACGACGAGCGCGGTGAGTACGTCGACCAGGTCGCGGGTGTCCAATGTGGTCGACAATGCGTGGCTGGCGTGCGCCAGTGCCCGCATCCGGCGGCTCGCCTCCTCACGGATGCGGGCCGTTTTCAGGTGGGTGCGCACGCGGGCGATCAGCTCCCGCGCGGTGAACGGCTTGACGAGGTAGTCGTCCGCTCCGGCGCCCAGGCCCTCCACTGTGGACTCGGAACCGGCCCGGGCGGACAGCATGATGACCGGCACCTCGCGGGTGGCCGGGTCGGTACGCAGCGCGCGCAGCAGACCGAAGCCGTCCAGCGCCGGCATCATCACGTCCGTCACGACGAGGTCCGGCCGGTTCTCGCGGGCAGTCGCGAGCGCGGCACCGCCATCGGCGGCCACCGCGACCTGCCAATGCGCGCTGAGGATCCGCTGCAGGTGCGCCCGCATGTCCGCGTTGTCGTCGGCCACCAGGATGACCGCGTCGTCGGTCGGGTCGTCCGCCCGCGCCCCGGGCGCACCGGCCGGCGCTTTCCGGTCGTCCGTGGGCGGCTCCTCGTCCTGGTCGCTGTCCGGCAGCCAGCGCAGCGCCTCCTCGACGTAGAAGGCGCCACCGAGCCGGGTCGGCTCACCCGTGCGGGGTGCGCCGATCCGGTCGGCCGGCAGGTGCCCGTGCCCGAACGGCAGCCGTACGGTGAACGTGCTGCCGCGCCCCACCTCGCTGGCCACCGCGATCTCGCCGCCGTGCAGGTCGACCAGCTGGTGTACGAGCGACAGCCCGATACCGGTGCCCTCGTGCGTACGGGCCCGGGCTCCCGGTACCCGGTGGAAGCGCTCGAAGAGGTGCGCCGTCTGGTCGGCCGGTATGCCCGCGCCGGTGTCCGACACGGACAGCTCGGCGGAGCCGTCCACCGCGCGCAGGGCCACCCCGATCTCGCCCTCGAAGGTGTACTTGAACGCGTTGGACAGCAGGTTGAAGACGATCTTCTCCCACATGTCCCGGTCCACGTACACCGGTTCGGGCAGCGGCGGGCAGTCAACCCGCAGCGCGAGCCCGCCGCGCTCGACGACGGCCCGGAACATGCTCGCCAGGTCGGCCGTGTAGACCGCCAGGTCGACCAGCTCGTAGCTCGCCCGGACCCGGCCGGCCTCCAGCCGGGAGAAGTCGAGCAGGGTGTTGACGAGCTTGAGGAGCCGCAGTGCGTTGCGGTGTGCCGTCTCGATCCGGGCCCGGTGCCAGTCCGGGATCTGCGCGCTCTCCGCCAGCACGTCCTCCAGCGGCCCCAGTAACAGGGTCAGCGGGGTACGGAACTCGTGGCTCACGTTCGAGAAGAACGCGGTCTTGGCCCGGTCGAGAGTGGCCAGCGCGTCGGCGCGCGCCTGCCGCGCGACCTCGGCCCGGGCCTTCGCGACGGCGGTCGCGAGGTGGACCGCCACGAGGTCGAAGAAGCCCCGGTACGCCTGGTCGAGTGGGCGGTTCGGGTTGAGCCCCACGACG
This sequence comes from Micromonosporaceae bacterium, assembly GCA_016880465.1. Classification (GTDB taxonomy): domain Bacteria; phylum Actinomycetota; class Actinomycetes; order Mycobacteriales; family Micromonosporaceae; genus EFPC-2. The sequence goes on along the minus strand of JAEHDK010000678.1, from coordinate 2,192 downwards.
AGCAGGCCGGCCGGGGTGTCGCCGTCCGGATCGGCCAGCGGCAGGACCAGCGTGCGGGCGGACGCCGGTACCCCCGCATTGATGTCCACAATGGACGCTGGCGGCGGGTCGTCGGCCACGGCGCCCGCGGACGCGACGAGGTATGCCGCCGGGCCGCCGTCCTCGCGCAGGTAGCAGAGCACCGAGGGTACGTCGGCCGCGTTCTGCGCGAGAATCTCGACCGCGGACCGGCAGGCGTCCTCCGGGCTCTCCGGTTGGGCCGAGCCGGCGCCGAGGTCACGCAGCGTACCGAGCCGCCGCTCACCGAGGACCCGCTCGGTGGTCTCGAAGACTGCGCAGAAGACCCCGCCGACGCCGCCGGACTCGTCGCGGATCGGGCTGTAGGAGAACGTGAAGTACGTCTCCTCGGGGTAGTCGTGCCGGTGCATCAGCAGCTGCAGGTCGGCGGAGAACGTCGCCTCGCCGCGGTCCAGCACTCCGTCGAGCATGGGCCCGATGACGTCCCACAGCTCGGCCCAGCACTCGCTGGCCGGCTGGCCGAGCGCGGTCGGGTGCTTGTCGCCCAGGATCGGCCGGTATGCGTCGTTGTAGATCTGCGCCAGCTCCGTACCCCAGAAGACAATCATCGGGAAGCGTGACTGCAGGCAGATGCTGGTGGCGGCGATCAGGCTCTGCGGCCACTGCTGCGGGGGACCGAGCGGGGTGGCCGACCAGTCGCGCTCGCGCATGAGCGAACCCATCGCGCCACCGGGCGCGAAGACCGCGGCGAGCGCGCCTCGGGTCAGCCCGGGCGGCGCAGCGTCCGGTCGACCTCTGTCCCGCACTTCCGCCCCCCGCGCGTCGTGTGGCCAGGCCAGCCTATCGGGGATCCTACGACGGCAAGCTGCTTCGGGGCGGGCGCTTCGCACCCGGCCCGGGGGTCCGGAGGGAAAGCGCCAGCCCGGCACCGTAGTAGGTTTCCGCGCATGGTTGACGTACTGGCGACTGTGCTGCTCGCCGCCGGGCTCGCGCTCGGCGCGTGGTGCCTGGTCTGGGCCGGCCGGAACCGCACGGTGGACCGCCACCAGCTGGCCGGCGCCGCGCTCGTCGAGCTGGCGGTGGTCGCCCAGGTCGCGGTCGCCGCGGTCAAGCTGGCCACCGGTCAGCGGCCGAGCGAGCTCGCCGTCTTCGTCGGGTACCTCGTCGCGGTGCTGCTCGTACTGCCCGCGGGGGTCGCGCTCGCCCTGGCCGAGCGGACCCGCTGGGGCTCGGTCCTCCTCGGCGCCGCCGGGCTGGTGCTCGCCGTACTCGTCCTGCGCCTGCGGCAGGTGTGGAGTGGCTGACCGGATCAACGCCGGCCCGGGCCGGGCTCTCGTCGGCGGGTACGCGCTCTTTGCGGTCGCCGCGGGCGCGCGGTCGGCGGTACAGATCGCCACCCGGTACCACGAGGCGCCGGTCGCGTACCTGCTGTCCGCAGTGTCGGCCGCGGTGTATCTCGTGGCCGCCGCGGCACTCGCCCGGTCGCACCGTACCGTCGCGCTGGTCTGCTGCACGGTCGAGCTGGTCGGCGTCCTCACCGTCGGTACGCTGAGCCTCCTGCTCCCGTCCGCCTTCCCGGACCAGACCGTCTGGTCGGGGTACGGCATCGGCTACGGCTGCGTACCCCTCGTCCTGCCGGTGCTCGGGCTGTGGTGGCTGCGCCGGACCGGGCCGGCTACCGGTTCGGCAACCGGCCCGGCCTGACGCTCAGTACCAGCCGTGTGCCAGCCAGTAGGCCCAGGCGCTGGCCGGCGAGCCGTACCGCTGCTTGATGTAGCTAAGACCCCAGGTGATCTGGGTCGCCGGGTTGGTACGCCAGTCCGCGCCGAAGACGGACATCTTCGAGCCGGGGAGCGCCTGCGGGATGCCGTACGCGCCCGAGGATGGGTTCGTGGCCCGGGGGTTCCAGCCGCTCTCGTGCGTCCACAACTGGTCGAGCGCGCTCATCTGGCTGACGCCGAAGCCGAAGTTGCCCAGCAGGGCGCAGCCCGTACGCCGGTTGCCGCTGTACCCGGCACAGCTGGCCGGTACCGGCACCGTCGTCGCTGGCGGCCTGGGCGAAGCCGGTGGGGCCGTGGTCGGGGCCGGCGCGGCCACGCTCGGCGGCACGGCGGTGGGCGACGGTGCGACGGTGGCCCGGTTCGCCCGGCGCGCGGCCCGCTCGGTGCGGTCGT
>JAEHDK010000083.1 GCA_016880465.1 Micromonosporaceae bacterium | reverse complement strand
TGCCGCCGCAGCGCCAGAACCTGATGTTGCCGGCTTCGCCGCGGCGGGTGCGTCCGGCATCCTCGTCAACAGCGCGGCACTGTGGCTGCTGAGCGGGCTCCTCGGCGTGCCGTACCTCGGCGCTGCATTCGTGGCGGTGCAACTGGCCATCGGCTGGAACTTCGCCATCATCGACCGCTTCGTGATGCCGGGCAGCCAGCTTAGTGCGGGCCGGCGGTTCGGCCGCTTCTGGCTGCTCAACAACTGTTCCGTGCCGCTGCATCTCGCCCTGCTCTACGGGCTGGTGCAGGGCCTCGCGATGCACTACCTGTCCGCCAACCTGGTCGTCATCGCCGTCGTCTTCGCGGCCAGGTACGGGTTGACCCGACGGTGGGTGTACAGCGCGAGCGGTCCCGCCAGCCCACCCGCGGTCCCACCCGCCGTACGCGCGGCGGTGACCCGCATCCGCCGGGCACCGCATCCCCGCATCGCGCTCGCCCTCATGCTGACGCTGGTGGCGGTGCCGACGACCGTGGCGATGGTGTGGAACGGCCTGTGGACCCGCAGCGGCGCCGTACCGCTGGTGATTCCGTTGGGCGCGGCCGCGGCTCTGGTGGCCCGTCGGTTGCGGCCGTCCGGGACCGAACCGGACGTGCACGACCGTCAGGTCGACGCCCTCATCGCGGCCGGCCTGCTGGCCGGCGCGTGGGCGGTGACGGCGGCGCTGCCGGCGAACCAGGCGCCGGAGAACCAGTCGTCGACCTGGCGGCTGCTCGCCACGGTGGCCTACCTCGCGGCCGCGACGGTGCTGCTCCTGGGTACGCGCACCGCGGCGCGGCTGCGGTGGGTGTTGGTGCTACCGCTCATCGCCGGCGCTGGTGTGCTGCCGCCGGCCGTCGCCACCGGCGCCGGTCAGCTGGTCCGGTTCGGGGTCGCCCTGGTTACCCAGGCGCCGGCCGACCAGCTCGATCTGGCGTCGCTGACGTTCTGGCACGATGGCCGGCTGCTCGCGCTGCCGCCGGCGGCGGTTCCCGGCAGCTCCCTTGCCGGCGGGCTGCTCTGCGTGTGCGTCGCGGCGGTGTGCTGCTTCGGCCCGCGCACCCGTGCGCTGACCCGGCTGGCGCCGGCGGCGGCCGCGCTGACCGGCGTGGCGATCGTCAGCGTGACCGCGCCGATGGTGGTCGGCCGGCTGTTCGGGGCGGAGTCGCTGCGGATCGCGCTGCTGCCCGCGTTCGCCGACCTCGCCATGGCGACCACGGTTGCCGTGGTCGTGTGGCGCTGGTCCCGCGGCGTCCAGACCGCGGCCCCGCGGCGGCGCGGCTACCTGCCCCGGGGCCGCCTCGCCGCCGCCGCGCTGGCGCTGGCCGCGGTGGCGTTCGGGCTGCGCACGGTGCCGGACCTCGCGATTGTCCGCCCGCACATCCCGTTCGTGGCGCTCGTCAATGCCGACGGGTCGATCCACCTGGTACCGGTCGGGGAGCGGCGGTGACGACGCTCGACGATGCGGCCGTCGACCGGCGGGCGGACGCGCTGGCGGAGAGCATCGACGGCCTGCGCAACCGATGGCCGCGCCACTGTGCACAGGTCGTACTGAGCCGGGCTCAGCGGATCGGCCTCGCCGCGGTGGTGGTGCTGTCGACTCCGGCGCTGGTCTGCTGGACGACCCTCGTTCTCCAGGTCGTCATCGCGGCCGTCACCGTGCTGTACGCCGCGGTGATCGCGTTCCGCATCGTGCTGATCTGGGCCGCCGGCCGGCACGAGCACCGCATCCGGGTGACCGACGAGGAGGCGCGGGCCGTGCCCGATGCGGAGCTGCCGGTCTACACCGTCCTGGTACCCGCGTACCGCGAGCCGGATGTGATCGGCCTGCTGCTGGAGCAGCTGACCGCGCTGGAGTACCCGGTATCCCGCCTCGACATCAAGCTCCTGCTCGAGGCCGACGACCGGGAGACGATCGCGGCGGCGCGGGCGGCCGGACCCGGCCCGCACGTCGAGATCGTCCTTGTGCCGCCCGCACCGCCCCGGACCAAGCCGAAGGCATGCAACTACGGGCTGCAGTTCGCCCGCGGCGAGCTCGTCACCATCTACGACGCGGAGGACCGACCGGAGCCGTTGCAGCTGCGGCGGGCCGTGGTCGCGCTGCGCCGGCTGGGCCCGTCGGTCGTCTGCCTGCAGGCCGAACTCGGTTACTTCAACAGCGGCCAGAACCGCATCACGCGGTGGTTCACCATCGACTACGCCACCTGGTTCCGCTCGCTCCTGCCCGGACTCGCCGCCCTGCGCATGCCGATCCCGCTCGGCGGTACGAGCAACCACTTCCGTACCGAGGCGCTGCGCGAGGTCGGCGCGTGGGACCCGTTCAACGTGACCGAGGACGCCGACCTCGGCATCCGCCTGGCCCGCCTCGGTCACCGCGTCGGCGTACTGGACTCCGTGACGCTCGAGGAGGCCAACTCCGACTTCATCAACTGGGTGAAGCAGCGCAGCCGGTGGTACAAGGGCTACCTCGTGACGTGGCTCGTGCACATGCGCACACCGCGGACGACGGCTCGCCAGCTCGGCTGGCGCGGCCTGGTGTGCCTCAACCTCTTCGTGGGCGGAACCCCGGTCACCGCGCTCCTCAACATCGTGTTCTGGGGGATGACCGCGGTGTGGTTCGTGGCGCGGCCGGCCGCGGTCGAGGCGCTGTTCCTGCCGCCGTTCTACTACCTCGGCATGGTGTGCCTGGTGTTCGGCAACGCCGTGGTCGCGTACCTCAACGTGCTCGCCGTCCGCCGGATCGACCGGCCCGACCTGCTCGGCGCCGCGCTGCTGTCGCCGGTCTACTGGGCCATGATGAGCGTCGCGGCCGCGAAGGCGGTGCTGCAGCTCGTCCTCGATCCGTCCTACTGGGAGAAGACCACACACGGTCTGCACCTCGCGAGGCGTACGCCGTGACCAGGGTCGCTCCGGTCGAGGTCGGCGCCGGCATCTACCGCAGCTCGGCCACCGCAGCGGCGCCCCGGCCGCGCCGCCCGCGGCTCACCGAGGGTCGGGTGGTGTTCGCGCTGTGCCTGCTAAGTTACACTGCTGTCGCGCTGTGGTTCTGGCGCGCCGCGGCGATCCCCGTCGACGCGGTCAGCCGGGTCGCGAACGCGTACTACGTCGTCTTCAGCAGGGACCCGCACCTGGCCGCGGTGGGCTTCGTGTGGAGCCCGCTGCCCTCGCTCGTACTCATCCCCGCGCTGCCGCTGAAGGCGGTGGCTCCGGCGTTGACCCGCGACGCCCTGGTCGCCGTCTTGTCGTCGGCGGTGTTCATGGCCGGAACGGTGGCGGTGTGCAATGACATTCTGCGCCGCTTCGGTGTCGGCCGAGCCGCGACCATCGGGTTGACGGTCGCGCTGGCCGTCCATCCCATGATTCTGGTCTACGGCGGCAACGGGATGAGCGAGGGCGGCTTCCTGTTCCTGCTCGCCGTGGCGATCCGCGCGTTCGTGCGATGGCTCGTGGAGGGGAAGGCGGAGCGCCTGGTCGCGGTGGGCGTGAGCCTCAGCCTGGCGTACGCGACGCGGTACGAGGCCGTTGCCCCGGCGGTGGCGGTGCCGGCGGTCGTCGCGGCCGCGAGCTGGTGCCGGGGCCGCGGTCGGGCCACCGGGCGGTGGTCAACGGCCTGCACCGATGCCGTTCTCGTGGCGCTGCCGGTGGTCCTATCCGTCGCCGGGTGGGCGCTGGCCAGCAGGGTCATCGTTGGGCAGTGGCTCGCCACGTTTTCGTCCGAGTACGGCAACTCCGCACAGGTGGCGGCCGCGCTGCGAGGCATCGAGGCGGCCACCGGCGACACTCTGCCGGCCCGGCTGGCCTATGGCCTGCGCCAGTCGTTGGGCCTGGCCCCACTCGCGCCGCTGCTTCTGCTCCTGGCCGCGGCCGTCGGGATCCGTCGCCGCGATCCGCGCGTTCTCGCACCGGCGGCGGTACTGCTGCCCGTACTCGCCTTCGACAACGTGGCCCTGCTGACCGGTACCTCATTCGGCTGGCTGCGCTTCCAGATCACCGTGGTACCGCTGGCGGTACTGCTCGGCGGCGCCGCGCTGGCCCGCCGTGCGGCACCGGTTCCGGCGGCCCGCGCCGCCCCAGCGCCGGGCGGGGTCGGCGACGGATCGGGCCCGATGTGGTGGCTCCGGACACACCGCCGGGCAGTGGCGACCGCGGCTGTCATCGTCGCCGTCGCCCTCGCGGTGCCGATCGCCGCCGTTACTCTCCGCACCCCCCGGCTCGCACGCGAGGAGTCGGGGTGGCCCCCCGCGGCGGGCGCCCGCCGCGAGGCGAGTCTGGTGCGGTTGAACACTCGGGTGGCGCAGGAGATCGACGATCTGGCGCTGCCGGACGGTGCGGTGCTGACCGACTCCGCGTACTCGTTCGCCATCATCCTCGCCAGCCGGCACCCGAGACAGTTCGTCATCACCTCCGACCGCGACTTCCGCCAGACGCTGCGGGATCCGCGGGGGCACCAGGTGCGGTACCTGCTCGTCTCGGCCAAGGGTGCAGCCGACGCGGTACGCGGTGCCTATCAGTACGTCGACTTCTTCGGCCCGGGGTTACCGGGCGCCCGCGTCTGGACCGACGAGCTCGGCGCCGGCTGGTGGACCCTGGTGCCGGTCGAGGGTCTCGACTGAGGCGGCCCGCGGCCGGTCGATCTGCCGCCAGGTGCCGTACCGGATGACCGGTACGAGGGCCGAGCGCGACGCCGAGCGGCGTGCCGCATAGGTCGGTCGGGACCCCGGAAGCACCACCGCGTCGTCGTCGCCGTAGTCGCCGAACAGCGCCAGGGCTCGCCACGGGTAGCTCGGCGGGGACCCGACGTCTGCCTCCATGGCCGAGCACGATACCGGCGACGGCCATTCCGAGCCACGATTCGCATTGATCTGAAGGAATGATCAAATGCGGTTGGTCAGCGGTTTTTCGCGGCGGACCGTACGCCGTCGGGGTCGAAGACGCCGTCGTAGTTGTAGACCCGCAGGGTACGACCGTCCCAGTCGCGGTGCCGAGTCGTACGGACGTACCGGTGCATCAGTCCGTTGATCTCCAACTCGACCAGCGCGACGTCCTGCGCGTCGAACAGCGTCTCGTTGCGCGGGCCACCGATGAGTAACGCGTCGCCCATGTCGTCCATTGTCCTCACCCCGTCGGCGCGGGTACCCGCCTGACGCCGCGCCAAACGGATCGCCGGCCGGCCGCCGGTCGAGCCGCCGGCATGACCTGGGCCGGATCGGGGTACGCCACAGGGGTGGGACCGTCACCGCGCCTGGAGCCCACCGAAGGACGAACGATGACGAATCTGGGTGTACCACCTGACCGCCTCACCGAAGACGATCTGCTACGGGAGATGTACAGCCTGCATCGCACGCGTGACGACACGCTGCGCCACGGACCGGCCGCGGCGCTCGCCCACCACGATCGCCGCACCGCCGAGCTCGAAGGGGAGTACCTGCGCCGCCATCCCGGCCGCGAGGTGACCCGCGGCATGGCGGCCTGGGCCGAGGCCGAGGTGGTATCGCGGGGCTGACCGGCGGCCGCGTCGTCACGCGCCGCGGTCGCGCCCCGCTGGTCCGGGTGACCGGCCGCCCCACGGGTCGTAGTCGACCTCCAGCGGCTCCTGCGCCGGTCGCTCGGCGACCGGTACGTTGCGCAGGTTCAACCGGATCCGGCTCCACGTGCTGCTACGCCCACGCATCGAGTCGACGAGCACATCCGCCGGTGCCAGGTACGGCCACACCGTGGGGTGGCGTGCCTTCCACCGCTCCAGCCCGGACATGGCCTCGTCCTGGGTGGCCGCGCGGGCGATCTCGATCAGCGGTAGGCTGCTGCGCCGCCGGCCGGTGGGGCTCGGTGCGGCCGGTGCGCCGCCGCCGCCGGACGGAGCGCGGGACGCGGCC
>JAEHDK010000677.1 GCA_016880465.1 Micromonosporaceae bacterium | reverse complement strand
CGTCGCAAAGGGGGCGGGCTCAGCGCTCGGCTGAGCCCGCCCACCAGCCAATATCGATCTAGGTCACATCTCTGCGCCGCATCGACCAGAAGGCGAACGCGAGGACCGCCACGAGCACGACGGCGAAGATCGTGCCGGAGTCCTGCCAGGTGATGGTGACGGTCTTCGGTGCACACGCGCCCTGCGTGAAGCTGAAGTCGCAGCTGTCGTAGTTCTCCAGCACCGTCTTCTTGTCCATCCAGGCCCGGAGGTACGTCGGCCACAGGTACCGGTCGAGGAACTTCACGCCGATCAGCGAGAGCGCGACGCCGACCCCGACGAACCCGACGACGCCGACGCCGATCGCCGTACCGAGCGCCATCGCGGTGTGCCGGCCGGCCGAGGCGATGCCGAAGCCGAGTGCGGCGGCGACGAGGATCAGCGCCAGTGCCCGGATTCCGGTCAGCTCCAGCGAGCGCCACGTGCCCGGGGTCATCCTCGCGGTAGTACCCCGGTACTTGGCGATCAGCCAGAACGCGGCTGTCCACAAGCCACCAAGCACGACGGTGACCGCCAGCGTGCCGACGAGCAGCGTGGCCAGCTTGCCGAACAGCACCTGCAACCGGCGTGGTCGCCACAGCAGCAGGTTCATCATGCCGCCGGTGTGCCACTCGGCCCCGACGAACGAGGCACCGACGACGAACGCGATGAGTGCCAGGATGCCGGCGAAGACGGTGATCGTACCCTCGAAGCTCGCTTTGAAGTTGAACGTCTGCCGCAGGAACCAGCGCGCCTCGAACGCCTCCCGCGGCGGCGGCTGGATGTTCGAGCAGTCGCCGCCGAACTTCGCGTCCGGGACGCCGCCCGTCGCGCCGCGCTCGCAGTCCGCCCGGATCTGCTCCATTATCCGCAGGTTCTGCTGGTACTGAGCCTCAGCCTGTTGCTCGGCGGCGGCGATCTCGGCCGGCCCGACCTTGTGGTTGGTGAACCAGGTGCCGACCGCGACCGCGCCGAGCACGAGGATCCCGATAATGAGCATGTACCGGGTGAGCCGGCGCTTGACCAGCCGGCGCCGCTCGGCGCGGAACAGCGTCATGCCGCCACCTCCACACTCACGCTCTGGTCGACCTGCCGGTGCTGGCCGGGTACGGGCGCGGTGCCGGTCAGTTCCAGGAACACGTCCTCCAGATCCGCGGTGATCGACGCGAGCTCGCTGACGTAGAGCCCGCGGTCCGCGAGGATCCGGGTGACCCACGCCGGCTTGTCGACTCCGGTGAGCATGAGGTGGTCGGGGTGCGTGACGACCGTGACGCCCTCGGCGGTGAGCAGGTCGGCCGCGGTCGGCAGGTCGGCGGCCGCCTCCATGCGGACCCGCACCGAGACGGCCGAGTGCCGGGCGAGGACCTCGCCCACCGGTCCGGCGGCGACCCGCCGGCCGAGCGAGATGATCGTCACCTCGTCACAGATCTGCTGTACCTCGCTCAGAATGTGACTGGACAGCACGACCGTCATGCCGAGCTCCACGAGCGAGCGCATGAGGTCCCGCATCTCCCGGATGCCGCCCGGGTCGAGGCCGTTCGCCGGCTCGTCGAGGATCAGCAGGCGCGGGTGCTTGAGCAGCGCCGACGCGACCGCCAGCCGCTGCTTCATGCCGAGCGAGTACGTCTTGACCCGTTCCTTGCCGCGCTCGCGGAGCCCGACCTGTTCCAGTACCTCGTCGACCCGGGTCTGCGCGACGCCACCCGCGTCGGCCAGCAGCGACAGCGTGTCCTTGGCGGAGAAGTGCGGGAAGAACTGCGGGCTCTCGACGATTGCGCCGATGCGGCCGGCCACCTCCGGCAGCGCGTCCGGGACGGGCCGGCCGAGAATCGTCATCGAGCCGTCGTTGGCGCTGATCAGCCCGAGCAGGGTACGCAGGGTCGTGGTCTTCCCGGACCCGTTGGGGCCGAGAAAGCCATGGACCTGCCCCTCCTCCACCACCATGTCGAAACCGTCGAGCGCGCGCCGCGGGCCGCGACGCAGGCTACGGTAGGTCTTCCGTAAGCCTTGGATCTCGATGACGGCAGCCAACCGCTTTGCCCTCCCCCGGTACAGGTCATTGGTGGCGACACCTTACCTGTGCGGCGGGTGCCGCGTATCCCTTAGGCCGCGATTACCTGCACGCCAGCCGACTCGAACGCCCGCACTGTCTCGTCGGCCGCGGCCGAGTCGGTCACCAGGGTCTCGACCCGGTCAATAGGGCAGATGCGGGCAAACGCGTGCCCGCCGAGCTTGGACGAGTCCGCGATGATCACGACACGCTTCGCCCTGGCGACCATGAGGCTGTTCATCGCCGCTTCGCCCTCGTGGTGCGCGGCCGCGCCGAGCGTGACGTCGAGCGCGTCGACGCCGAGCAGCGCGACGTCCAGCGTCACCTCGCGCAGCAGCGCGCCGCCGAGCGGACCGACCAGCTCGAACGACTGCGGCCGGACCACTCCGCCGGCCACCACGATCTTCATCCGGGAGCGGACCAGGAGCTCGTTCGCGATGTTCAGGGCGTTCGTCACGACTGTCAACTGTGGACCGTCGGCGTTGCCCGCCAGGTCCGGCCGTACCGCCAGGGCGCGGGCGACCTCGGTCGTCGTCGTACCCCCGTTGAGGCCCACCACCATGCCCGGCGCGACCAGTGCCGCGGCGGCGGTGCCGATGCGCTGCTTCTCCGCGGAGTGCTTGGCCGTCTTGTACCGCAGCGGCAGGTCGTACGAGACCCCGTTCGCGACCGCCCCGCCGCGCGTCCGGGTGATCATCTGCTGCTGAGCCAGCTGGTCGAAGTCGCGCCGGATCGTGGCCTGCGAGACGTCCAGCCGGCCGGCCGCGGCCTCCACGCTGATCCGCCCGGTCTCGGTCAGCAGCTCGAGGAGCGCGTTCCAGCGGGCGTAGCGGTCCACCGTTGCCTCCCATGTGCGGACGGTGACTGATTGCGTGCACAATAGTGCGCGAAATAGCCCCTGCGCAAACGTCAATACTGCGCAAACGTGCTTGGCCGGCCCGGCGTCCGCAGCCGGGTCGGCTTGCGGGCCACGACCCGGCTCGCGCAGAATGACGCTCGAAAGTCCGCGGAAGCGAGCGGTTGTGCGCAGACCGGAGTGGCTCATGTCCCATGTCGAGTCCGAGCTCGCCAGCCAGCCGGCGTGCTGGCGCGCCGCGATCGAGCTTGCCGCTGGATCGGGCCCACACCTCCCCCGCCGGGGACAGCGGGTCGCCGTCGTGGGTTGCGGCACGTCGTGGTTCATGGCGATGGCGTACGCGAGGCTGCGCGAGACGGCCGGCCTTGGTGAGACGGACGCGTTCGCCGCGTCGGAGTACCCGGCGGCCCGGGACTACGACGGGATCGTGGCGATCACCCGCTCGGGTACCACCACCGAGGTGCTCGACCTGCTGCGCTCGTTGCCGCCGCACGTGTCGGGCACGGTACTCACCGCCGACCCGGGCTCACCGGCCGGTTCGGCGGTACGGGACATCATCGCGCTGCCGTTCGCGGACGAGCGCTCGGTGGTGCAGACCCGGTTCGCGACCGCGGTCCTCGCGCTGTTGCGCGCCAACCTGGGCCAGGACCTGGCCGCGGCGATCGCCGACGCGGAGGCGGTGCTGGCCGAGCCGCTGCCGCTCGACCCCGCCCGCACCGAGCAGATCACGTTCGTCGGTCGCGGTTGGACGGTCGGCCTGGCCCACGAGGCGGCGCTCAAGTGCCGCGAGGCGGCCGGGTTCTGGGCCGAGGCGTACCCGGCGATGGACTACCGGCACGGCCCGATCGCGATCGCCGCGCCGGGCCGGGCGGTGTGGGCACTGGGCGACGTACCGCCCGGGCTCGCCGCCGACGTGGCGGGTACCGGCGCCACCTTCGTCCACCACCCCGGCCGCGACCCCCTGGCCGAGCTCGTGCTCGCCCAGCGGATGGCCGTGGCACTGGCGGTCCACCGCGGGCTCGACCCGGACGCCCCCCGCCACCTGAGGAGATCGGTGGTGCTCTCGTGACCGCCGGCGTGATCGCACCCGCACCGGCGGCGTCATGACCGCCCCGGACGCCGACGTCGTGGTCGCCGTCGACGTCGGCGGTACGGCCATCAAGTGCGCTCTGGTCGCGCCGGATGGCACGGTCCGGCACGCCGAGCGGCACGCCACCGGCAGCGACCGCGGTCCGCAGGCCGTGGTCGAGACGATCCTCGACGTGGCGGACGGGCTAGCCGGTAAGGCGCGCGCCACCGGCTGGAAGGTACGGGCGGCCGGCAGCGCCGTGCCGGGGGTGATCGACGAGGCCGCCGGCGTGGCCGTCTGGTCGGCGAACGTCGGTTTCCGCGACGTACCGCTGCGCGATCTGGTCGCGGCGCGGTTGGCGGTGCCGGCCG
>JAEHDK010000676.1 GCA_016880465.1 Micromonosporaceae bacterium | reverse complement strand
TTGCACGAGTTCCTGCCGCACACGGAGGCGGAGATCGCCGAAGTGGCGGCGGCGATGGGGGCGTCCGCGGCCAAGCTGAAGGCGCGCGCCCAGGAACTGCACGAGTTCAACCCGATGCTGGGTTTCCGCGGCTGCCGCCTGGCGGCGAACTTCAAGGTGCGCGCCAACGCCGACAACGGGCCCGACGCCAAGAACGCCCGCGACTTCGGCGCCGAGGGCATCGGCCTCTGCCGCACGGAGCACATGTTCTTCTCCAGCCCGGAGCGGATCCGCGCGGTCAGGGAGATGATCCTCGCCGACGAGCCCGAGGGCCGGGCGAAGGCCCTGTCGAAGCTGCTCCCCTTCCAGCGCGCGGACTTCGAGGGGATCTTCCGGGAGATGGACGGGCTGCCCGTCACCATCCGGCTGCTCGACCCGCCGCTGCACGAGTTCGTCCCCCACGAGGAGGCCCAGCAGGCGGAGATGGCCCGCGAGATGGGCGTCTCCCTCCCCGAGGTCCAGCGCCGGGTCAAGTCGCTGCACGAGGCCAACCCGATGCCTTCGGCACCGAACTCCCGGGGGGATCCGGCGTACCGGGCCTGGTTTCCGGACGGCTCGCGGCTGGACGTGATCGCCGACCCGGCCCGCATGGCCGCCGAGGTGGCGCGCGTCTGCGGCGCCCGGGAGGCCGCCGGTTACCTGCGCTTCGTCGAGTACGCGCGCCGGCTCTGGCGGCTGGAACGGGCCGACTTCATCGAGCGCAACCTCGACGGTCCGCGCGACCTGCTCACCGCCAACCTGCTGCGGCTGGCGGTCGGCGGCGCGTTCGGCCGGCTGCAGGGCCGCGTCGACCGGTTCTTCCGGGACCCGCGTACCCGCCGGGTGTTCTCGTTCCAGGCGATGTACGCCGGCCTCGCCCCGCACCGGGCGCTGGCGATCTACGCGGTCATCGCGTACCTCGACTCGGTGGCCGGGGTGTACTTCCCGCGCGGCGGGCTGCACGCCGTGCCGCGGGCGCTGGCCGGGGCGGCGGAGAAGCACGGGGTGCAGATCCGCTACCGGACCGAGGTCGACCGGGTCGAGGTCCGGAGCGGCCGGGCCACCGCGGTCGTGACGACCGGCGGTGAGCGGGTACCGGCGGACGTGGTCGTGCTCAACCCGGACCTGGCCGCGGCCTACGCCCTGCTGCCCGGGGCGGTTCCGCGCCGCGCGCTGCGCTACTCGCCGTCGTGCGTGCTGCTCCACCTCGGATCCACGGCGCGGTACGGGCGAACCGCGCATCACAATATCCACTTTGGACGGTCATGGCGGCGTACGTTCGCGGAGGTGATCCAGCGTGGACAGCTGATGAGCGATCCCTCGCTGCTCGTCACGAACCCGAGCCGCACCGATCCGGCGCTGGCGCCGCCGGGGCACGAGACGTACTACGTACTCGCCCCCGTACCGAACCTCGCCGTCGCCCCGTTCGACTGGCGCAGCGGGCTCGCGCAGCGGTACGCCGACGAGCTGGTCGAGGTCCTCGAGGCGCGCGGCTACGCCGGCTTCGGTGCGGGGGTACGGGTCCGCCGGGTGGTCACGCCGGCGGACTGGGCGGCCGACGGGCTGGCCGCGGGCACCCCGTTCGCCGCCGCGCACACGCTGTCCCAGACGGGACCGTTCCGGCCGGGCAACCTCCATCCGGGACTGTCCAATGTGGTCTTCGTGGGCTCGGGCACGCAGCCGGGCGTCGGCGTGCCGATGGTGCTCATCTCCGGCAAGCTCGCCGCCGTCCGGGTGACGGGGAGGCTCGGGTGAGCCGCGAACGTGCGCTCGTGGAGCTCGTCAACGAGGCCGGCCGGGTGGTCGGCAGCACAACGGTCGCCCAGGCGCACACCGCGCCCGGCCAGCTGCACCGGGCGTTCTCGGTGCTGGTGCTGGACAACAGCGGCCGGCTGCTGTTGCAGCGCCGGTCGGCGGCCAAGACGCGGTTCCCGCTGCGCTGGGCGAACGCGTGCTGCGGGCACCCGGCGCCGGGGGAGCCGGTCCCGGACGCCGGCACCCGCCGGCTGGCCGAGGAGCTCGGCCTCACCGGCCTTGCGCTGACCGAGCTCGGGGTGTACGTGTACCGCGCCGCGGACCCGCAGACCGGGCTCGTCGAGCACGAGTACGACCACGTGCTGCTGGGCCGTACCGGGGTCACGCCGGCGCTCGTACCGGACCCGGCCGAGGTGGCCGGGCTGCGCTGGCTCGGCGCCGGCGCGCTGCCCGCCGCGGTCGAGGCCGAACCGGACTCGTACGCACCGTGGCTCCTCGGCGTTGCCCGCCTGCTGGTGACGCCGTGACGGACGCGGGCCTGACCGCGGGCGAGGTCGCGCGCCGGCTCGGTGTCGCGATCACCACGCTGCGCACCTGGCACCAGCGGTACGGCCTGGGTCCGAGCCGGCACCTGCCACGGCACCACCGGCGGTACACCGAGCAGGACGTGTCGCGGCTCGAGGTCATGCGCCGCCTCACCGGCCAGGGCGTACCCGCCGCGGAGGCGGCCCGCGTGGCGCTGGCTCCCCGGCCGGACGAGCCGGCGACCCGTACGGCGCGGGACGGTGGCGGGCACGCGATCCCGGTCGGCCGCGCCGGACCGGCCGCCCGGGGCCTGGCCCGCGCGGCCATGCGCCTCGACGCGCCGACGATGGTAGACGTGATCGCCGCCGCGGTCCGGGAGCAGGGGACCGTGCGCACCTGGGAGCGCCTGGTCTGCCCGGTGCTGATCGGCATCGGCGAGCGGAACGCCGCTACCAGCGCGCTGGTCGAGGTGGAGCACCTGCTGTCCCGGTCGATCTCCGAGGTGCTCGCCGCGGTGCCGCGTCCCGCCGGCGGCCCGCCGCCCCGGATCCTGCTCGCGTGCGCGAACGAGGAGCAGCACACGCTGCCGATCGAGGCGCTCGCCGCGGCGCTGGCCGAGCACGGCTGCCATCAAAGTTGTTATATCCTGTTAAAAATAAGGAGTACCAATCTGATCCTTTTATTAGAGATA
>JAEHDK010000675.1 GCA_016880465.1 Micromonosporaceae bacterium | reverse complement strand
TCGGCCCACCGTTCCACGGCGGGGCCTTCGACCTCGATGGTGGTGCCGCACTGCCGGCAGACCAGATGGTGATGGTGGGACAGGCCGCAGCGGCGGTAGAGCTGCTCGCCGGTGGGCAGCCGCATGGTGTCGACCTCGCCGGCATCGGCGAGCAGCTGCAGGGTGCGGTACACGGTGGTCAGGCCGACCTTGGCGTCGCGCTCGCGCAGCGCGGCGTGCAGTTGCTGGGCGGTGCGGAAGTCGTCGGTCTCCTCCAACAGGGCGAGCACCTCGCCGCGCTGGCGGGTGTTGCGGGCGGCGCCGGGGGTGGTCTGGGTCACGACGGGTCTCCGGTGGTGCGGTGTCGGGTTACCGGCGCAGCCGGGGCAGGACCTGGGTGCCGAGCCGGTGGATGTTGTCCAGTGTACGGTCCGGGTCGCCGGCCGCCTCGACCATCAGCATCAGCCGCCGGGCGCCGCTGGTGGCGGCCGCCTTCTCCAGGCGTTGCACGCACAGGTCGGGGGTACCTACTGGGTGCCGGTCGAGCAGCTGCTGCGCATAGTGCTCCGGATCGCGCCGGGGACCAGCGCTGCCGTCGATGCGGACGTAGCCCGCGGTTGCCGCGAGCCAGGCGGGCAGGGATCGGTGCAGGGCGGCGCGGGCATCTGCGTCGGTGTCCGCGACGAAGGCCAGGTGTGCGGTGGCGTGCTCGGCCGTGTCGGGTCTGTGCCCGTGCCGCGCGGCAACTGCGGCGTGGTGCTCGATCATCCCGCGATTCTCGGCGGGTGCGGCGTGCATGCCCAGCAGCAGGGACGCGCCCCTGGCTGCGGCGACCTCGACGGTGGCCATGGAGGTCGCGGCCGATCGGCCGGGTGGGGCGCGGCACGACGGCGACCGGGCGGAACCGGAAGTGCTTGCCGTCGGCGTCGACCGTGGCTCCGCACAGCCAGCGCTGCACTAGGTCCAGGCTCTCCGGAAAGCCGTCGGTGTACCGGTCGAGGCCGGTGCCGAAGACCTCCAGGTTCACCCACGGGCCGCCGCGGGCGACGCCGAGCAGGAAACGCCCACCCGACACCGCGTCCAGCATGGCCGCCTCCTCGGCGAGCGCCACCGGGTGGCGGTTGGACAAGATGGCGGCGGCCGTTCCCACTCGCAGCGTGGTGGTGACGCCCAGCAGGTGGGCAGCCAGCGCCGGGGCGGACGGGCACACCCCGTAGGTGATGAAGTGGTGCTCGGCGACCCAGACCGCGTCGAAGCCGGCCACCTCGGCGGCTTGGGCGTAGCGGACCAGGTGCCGTAGCGACTGCGCGGCGGTGGACCCGGCAACCCGGCCGCCCACCCGCAACTTGTCGCGGGCGGGCGGGGGCCGGCCCTCGACTGTCTGCTTAGCAGTCACGAAGCTCGGGGCTCTGGTTGAGGAGCTGGGCCCGCGGGGAGACGAACGTCGCGTGCTCGGGCCCGCCCACCGCGTGCGGGCGGAACGCGGCGACCCGGTGGCAGTTCTGGAACGCGAGCACGACGCCGAAGTGGCGCTGCAGCGCGCCGCGGATCGCGTCGCTGGCCAGCGCCCGCAGCAGCTGGCCGCGGTCGGTCTCGCTGGGCGGCGCGGTGGCGTCGGCGGCGAAGACCTCCGCGCCGGTGTGCAGGTCGGCGGCGACCCGGCTGACCACGTTCCACGCGTACGGCAGCGACTGGCGCACGCAGTCGATGAACTCGGCGTCGTCGACGTCGCCGGTTTCGGCCCGTTCCAGCAGGGCGGCGGGTACGTCCAGAGACATGCCCTTCTCCTTTCCTTTCCTAGGTGACTTACCGGCGGTGTGCCGGAGGTTTGCTAGCCGACCGTGGCGAGCGCGGCGGGGCCGAGTACGAACTCGGGGTCGACCTGAGCGGACAGGTCCTCGCCGGTGCGGGCGTTGGCCCACGCGTCGGCGTTGCGCAGGTGGAAGTGGACGGCCTGGCGGGTGTAGCGGGCCCAGTCGCGTTCGGTGGCAGCCAGCGTGGGCCGGATCGCGGCCAAGGCGGCGCGGGTGGCCGGCTCCAGTTCGGCGATCGGCCGGCCGGCGCCCTGCTCGGCCGCCTTCACATGGTCGGAGACGCCGACCAGGCCGATCAGCGCGTCGCCCAGGTGCTCCCGCAGGAACGCCTCGTCGGTCGGGCCGGCGACCTTGTTGCCCACCGCCGAGAAGGCGCATCACGGTACCGGCCGCAGCGACCGAGACGGTGTACTGCAGCCCCCGCTGGTGCAGATCGATCGTGCTAACCGGATCGGACCGAGCCGCCACGCTGTACGAGATGATGAAGCCAAACGGATCGTCGCGGCGGCGCATCGGCGCACACGCGTTCAGCGCCGTCGTTAACGACGTCGCCCTGCTCGACCGGTTCGAGCCGGTCGTGGAGGCGGTGGGAGCGGGCACCGGCAGCTACCGGCGGCTCGACCTCTACGACATCAGCTCGAGCAAGCTTGTCGCGGTAGCTTTCCTCGACGGGGTCGTCGTCGCCCGCCAAGACGTCATCTGGTGGTCCACCGGCGACCAGGAGACGGCGGCATGGCACAGTCTCGACCTGACCACCCTGTCCCCGTAACGGCAACGACTTCCGCGGCGGACCGGTACCGCATGAGCCACCATCCCCCGGCGGGATGCAAGCGGCGCGACGTCGTCCATGACATTGCGACAGCTGCCACTTGAGTCCGAGGCGCCAGGTGCATCAGCAGGCCGACATCGACCACGTCGAGGGCGGCGCGTGTCGCCACACCGCGCCGGTCCGCGACTTGATCGACCTAACCGTCCAACGAGGCGCAGACCAGGCGTCGGCCGCGGTCCGCGAGGCAGCCGGTACGCGGACCGGTGGGTGTCCGTCGCGAGCTCCAGCGGCCTACCCCGGAGCGTTTGACGGTCGCACCGGGCGGTCGCACTCCCCTGACGTCGCGTCCAGCCTATTAAAGATGGTTATCATCTTCGTAACCGCGCGGCCATCCGCTCGGCGACCGGGCCTACCCCCGATCGGTGAGCGTTGGGGCCGACCACGGCAATGGTGTGCACGGGCCAATGTTCGACCGGCGACGACCGCACACCGGCGTGCCGGCAGGCCGACTCGATGATGGCCCTCCACATACATGCACGCCGGGAGCGACGTTGGAAGATCGCGAACAGCTACTGGTTCGACTGGACCAAGGTGAATGGCTAGGCTCCGGACGCGTCGCGGTGATCCTGCGCGTCCACCGCTCCACCGTGATCCGTTTGCTGTATAGCGATCCGCCGCGGATCAGGTACCGGACGATGCGTGGGACCGGCGGCTTCCGTGAATGCGATCCGGCTGACGTGCGACGCGAGCTCGCCAAGCGAGAGGGAGTGGACGGCAGCTAGCGAGCTGCCTTAGGAGCGCCGCCGGACGAGCCGATCCCGCAGCAGTGGGGTG
>JAEHDK010000674.1 GCA_016880465.1 Micromonosporaceae bacterium | reverse complement strand
GCCAGTCCTGGTCGGTACGCAGCCGCAGATGCCCCGCACCGGCACCGCGCAGCGCGGTGGCGATCGCCTCGCGCTGGGCGGCCGCGGCGGCCGCGTACCGGCTGCGCAGCCGCGGGTCGGCGGTCTGTACCTCGTGCACCCGCCCGGTCTCCGGATCGGTGAGCTCGAGCACCCCGACGTTCGGCAGCTCCAGCTCCCGCGGGTCCACGATCTCCATCGCGAGTACGTCGTGCCGGACGGCCAGCTTGCGTACCGGTCGTGCCCAGGTCTCCGGTGGCGCCAGGAAGTCCGAGATCACCGCCGCGAGCCCGCGCCGGCGGGGCGGCCGGTTGAGCCGGTCGATGAGCCGGCCGAGGTCGGCTCGCCCGGGCCGGATCGGCGTCGTGGCGATCGACTTGAGCAGGCCCTGCGCCTCCTTGCGCCCGGGCCGGGGCGGTAGCCGTACGGTGTGGTCGCCCCCGGTTCCGACGACCGCCCCGATCCGGTTGCCACCCCGTACGGTCAGGTGGGCCATCGCGGCGGCGGCGGCCAACGCGAGGTCGCGCTTGAGCCACTGCGCCGTACCGAAGTCCAGGCTCGCCGAGAGGTCCACGGCCAGCCACGTCTCCAGCTCCCGGTCGACCACGGTCTGCCGTACGTGTGCCACGGTGGTCCGCGCGGTCACCGGCCAGTCCATCCGGCGTACGTCGTCGCCCGGCCGGTACTCCCGCGACTCCCCCGGTTCGCTGCCCGCACCCGGCAGCAGCCCGAGGTAGTCGCCCTGCAGGAGGCCGTCGAGCTTGCGGGTCACCACCAGCTGGAGCTTGCTCAGCACGACCTCGGCGCGAGCGGTGTCCCGGGACGGCCCCGGCGTCGCGTTCACGACGGCCTCGTCAACCCCGGCCAGCCGGCGGGCGACTGCGGCGCGATCTGCCCGGTGGCGCTCTGCCGCGGGGCGACGGTCGGCAGCGGCACGGTACCCAGCACCCGGCCCACGACGTGGTCCGACGGGATGTCGTCGGCGAGCGCGTCGTACGACAGCACGAGCCGGTGCCGCAGGATGTCCGGCGCGACGTCCTGCACGTCCTGGGGCAGCGCGTAGTCGCGTCCGCGCAGCAACGCGAGAGCCCGGGTCGCGCGGACGAGGCCGAGCGAGGCGCGCGGGCTCGCGCCGTACTGGATGAGATGCGCGACGTCGCCCAGGCCGTACTCGGTCGGGGTCCGGGTCGCCAGCACGAGCCGGACCGAGTAGTCCACGAGCGCGTTGTGTACGAAGACCCCGTCGGCCTTGCGCTGCAGGGCAATGACGTCGGCCGGGGTGAAGACCGGTTGCGCCGACGGCGGGTCGACGCCCATCCGGTACACGATCTCGCGTTCCTCCACGTCGGTCGGGTAGCCGACCAGGATCTTCATCAGGAACCGGTCCCGCTGGGCCTCCGGCAGCGGGTACACGCCCTCCTGCTCGATCGGGTTCTGGGTGGCCATCACCAGGTACGGGTCGGGTACCAGGTACGTCTCGCCGCCGATCGAGACCTGCTGCTCGGCCATCACCTCGAGCAGCGCGGACTGTACCTTCGCGGGCGCCCGGTTGATCTCGTCCGCCAGGAGGAAGTTCACGAACACCGGGCCCAGCTCGACGTCGAACTTCTCCGTCGACTGCCGGTAGATGCGGGTGCCCACGAGGTCGGCGGGGACCAGGTCGGGCGTGAACTGCACCCGCGCGAAGGTACCGCCGACCACGGTGGCGAGCGTCTCGACCGCGAGCGTCTTCGCCACCCCCGGTACCCCTTCGAGCAGGCAGTGACCGCGGGCGAGCAGCGCGACGAACATCCGTTCGATCAACCGGTCCTGGCCCACGATCACGCGCTTGACCTCGAAGAGCGCGCGTTCGAGCTGGGTCGCGTCCTCGGCGGGCGTGGTACGCGGCGCCTCGGCCGGTGCGACAAGCGCCGCGTGCGGGGGCGGATCGGGCAGGGCCACCTTTCCTCCAGGACGAGCGAGGCGGTACGGGACAACTCGTCAAGCCTCGCACGTTTCCCCCACGGACGGGCTCGGATCCCCACCGCATGCCGCTCCACCTGCGCAAACACGATGACCACCGATCGGCGGACCGATCCGACCGAACGGGCACGCACCGAGGGTGGACACAGGTGCACCCGGCGTGTGTACGATTCATGCGACGCCGGGCGGCTTCCCCCGTGGCCGCCCGGCGCTCTTTGCTGTCCGGGCCGTCAGCCGCCGTTCCGGGCCTGCCAGACTCGACGGATGCTCATCTGCTCCGCGAAGGGCTGCCGCCAGCCGGCCCACTGGGCACTCCGGTGGAACAACCCCACCCTGCACGACCCGCAGCGGCGCAAGACGTGGCTCGCCTGCCCGGAGCACCGCGACCAGCTCTCGAACTTCCTCGATATCCGGGGCTTCCTTCGGGAGGTCGAACCGGTGCCGAGTGACTAACCTGGAGATCGTGAACGCACCGGTGCCGCCCAGCGCCCTGAGCCCGTGGCCGCAGACGGTCGACTGGCACCGGGTGTCCCCCAGGTTGATCTGGGTCGAAGAGCTGCAGTTGCTCGCCAGCGCGGCACCCGTGGTGCTCGGCTGCCTCCTCGGATTCCTTTTCCTCGATCCGCCCTGGTCTACCGTCGTCGGTATGGTCGGCGCCTTCGCCGCCGCCAGCGCCGCCGTCCGCGCACTGTGGATCCCCCGCATCGTGCACTCCTGGGGGTACGCCGAGCGCGAACGCGACCTGCTGGTGCGGCACGGCCGGCTGATCCGCCGACTGTCGATCGTGCCGTACGCCCGGATGCAGTTCGTCGACGTCACCGCGGGGCCGGTCGAGCGGGCGTTCCGGCTCGCCACCGTCCAGCTGCACACCGCGGCCGCGGCCAGCGACGCCGTCGTACCCGGGCTGGCTCCGGCCGAGGCGTCCCGGCTGCGGGACCGGTTGACGGCGCTCGGCGAGGACCGGGCCGAGGGCCTGTGAGTTCATTGAGCCAGGCCCCGGTCGAGCCGCGCCGGCGGCTGCATCCGCTGAGCCCGCTGCTGCGCAGCGCCCGATTGATTGGCCTGGCGATCGTGGCGATCTCCTGGCGGGGATACGCCCAGCTCGGCACCGCGCGCTTCCTGGAAGTGGTCCTCCTCGTCCTGCTCGGCATCATCGTCCTGTCCATCGCCAGCTGGTGGTTCACCGGGTACCACGTGGTCGGCCGCGAGCTGCGGGTCTACGAGGGGCTGCTGCGCCGCCGGGTACGCGCCATCCCGCTCGAACGGCTGCAGGCGGTCAACCTGGTCCGGCCGGTGCTCGCCCAGGCGGTCGGGCTGGCCGAGCTGCGGCTCGAGGTGGTGGGCGGGGACAAGGCCGAGGCGCCGCTGGCGTACCTGACCGTCGACGAGGCGGTACGCCTGCGGGACCGGCTGCTCGCGCTCTCCAGCCAGGCGACCGCCACCCGGCCGGGCGTCGCCGGCGGCGTACCGCAGGCGCCACCCGATCAGCTCGTGCACGCGGTCACCAACGCCGACGTGGTGACCGGGCAGCTGCTCACCCCGCAGGTGTGGTTCGTGCCGGTCGGCGTGCTGGCCGTGCTGGCCCAGTTCGCCTACAGTCCAGAGTGGACGTTCGTGGGGGTGGCCAGCCTCATCACCGCCGCCGTCGGCGTGCTCCAGCAACCGGTCCGGCGGGTGCTGGACGACTGGGACTTCCGGCTCGCCACGAGCCCGGACGGGTTGCGGCTGCACCACGGCCTGCTGGACAAGCGCAACGAGACCGTTCCACCGCACCGGGTGCAGGCGGTGGGCGTGACCTGGCCGTTGCTGTGGCGGCCGAAGGCGTGGCTGCGCTGCCGGATCGACGTCGCCGGGTACGGCCCGACCGAGGGGAGGCGGCAGATCCAGGCCGGGCGGCTGCTGCCGGTCGGCACGATGGACGCCGCCCGGTTGGTGGTCCGCCAGGTGTGGCCCGAGGTGGAACTAACCGCGCTTGCGGTGACCCCGTCGCCGACCCGGGCACGCTGGTTGGCGCCGCTGCGGCAGTTCGTCCTCGGCGCCGGCCTCACCGACACGGTGTTCGTCAGCCGGGACGGGCTGCTCACCCGGGAGTTGGTGGTGGTGCCGTACGCCCGGATCCAGAGCGTACGGGTCGTGCAGGGGCCGCTGGCCCGGCTGCTGCGGCTGGCCACCGTGCACGCCGACACGGCCGGCCGGCTGCACGCTATCGCGCACCTGCGGGACGTCGACGAGGCGTGGGAGCTGGCGGCCCAGCTGACCGAGCGGGCGCGCGCGGCGCGGTCAGCCGGCTGACCCGACCAGCGCGGGCAGCACGGTACCGATCGGCTCGCGCAGGACGGCGTCGACGTGCTCGTCGTACGGCGTCGGATCGGCGTTGACGATGACGATCCGGGCACCCGTGGCCGCGGCCACGGGCACCAGGCTCGCAACGGGCTGGACCTGCAGCGATGTGCCGACCGCGAGGAACAGGTCGCAGCTCGACGCCGCCTCGACCGCGCGCCGGACGGTCGCCGGGTCGAGCGACTGTCCGAACGCGATGGTGGCGGACTTGAGGATGCCGCCGCAGCGCACGCAGGGCGGGTCCGGCTCGCCACCGTCCACTCTGTCCAGTGCGTGTGCCATCGGGTTGCGGTCGGCGCAGGACAGGCAGACAACCTCGAAGATCGTCCCGTGTACCTCGATGACCCGGCCCGGGTCCGAGCCGGCCTTCTGGTGCAGGCCGTCGATGTTCTGCGTGACGATCGCGTGCAGCCGGCCGGTCGCCTCCAGCGTCACGAGGGCCCGGTGTCCGGCGTTGGGCTCCGCCGTCCAGGCGGGATGGTCGCGGCGGGACCGCCAGGCGCCACGGCGAACCGCCGGATCGGCCAGGTAGGCGTCGAGCGTTACCTGTCTGGCGGCCTCCGGGTCGCGCGTCCAGACGCCGTTAGGACCGCGGAAGTCCGGGATGCCGGAGTCGGTCGAGATGCCGGCACCGGACAGTACGGTGACCCGCTCCGCCGCGCGTACCCAGCCGGCGACGGCGGCGGTACCTGCGGCGGCGGCGGCGGTCATAGTTCCACGGTATCGGCATGCACGGCTGCCTCGGCCCGGCCGACCTGCGCGCCGGCGGCGGCCGGCGCGGCGGCCGGCGTGTCGGGCGACTGGGCGTACGCCTGCGCCACCGTGGCCCGGTCGAAGACCCGCCACGTCGCCGCCGACACCATGACCGCGACCACGAAACCCACCCAGTACGGCGCCGTCAACCCGAACCGGTCCGCGACCACGCCGCCGAGCAGCGCGCCGGCGCAGTTGCCGGCGACCGCGATGAACAGGGTGGTGCTGCCGGTGCGGCCCAACATGTGCGACGGAGTCAGGCGCTGGCGCAGCGAGCTCCCCACGATGCCCCACAGCGTGCCGTGCACGCCGAAGGCGAACAGCGCGAGGCCGACGACGTAGGCGCTGCGCGACGCCGCCAGGGTGAGGTGCATCCCGGCCTCGATCAGCAGGCCGATCCGGATCGTCCAGGTCGCCGTGACCCACCGGATGAGGTGGTCGCCGACGACGGACCCGAGGATGCCGCCGACCGCCATGCAGGTGAACAGCAGGCCGTAACCGACCGAACCGAGGTGGAGCCGGTCCCGCGCCAGGAGCACGAGCACCGCCGTTGCCGCGGTGAGCGTCAGGTTCAACAGCCCGATCAGGATCGCCATCGTACGCAGCACCCGCTGGTGCGCCAGCCACCCGAACCCCTCGACCATCTCGGCCCGGACCGACCGGCGGGGCGGTGCCTGGTCGGTGGTCCCCGCGGGCGGCCGCGGCGACGACCGGTACGTTCCCGCGATCATGCCGAGGAGGACGGCACTGGCCACGTAGGTGCCCGCGTTGAGGAAGAACGGGCTGCTCGCCGTCACGAGGAACAGGAACCCGCCGAGCGGGCCGGCGATCATCCCCTGCATCAGCGTGAAGCCGCCGTACAGCCAGGCGTTCGCCCGCTCCAGGCGCTCGCGGGGGACCACCGACGGGATCATCGCCTGGCTCGCCGACCGGAACACCACCTCGCCCGTGTTGACGACGAACAGCACGGCATAGAGCAGGGCGATGCTGGCTTGGCCGGCCACGATCGCCGTAGCGAGGACGGTCATCGCGGCGACCCGGACCCAGTCGATGAGGATCATCAGCCGGCGGCGGTCGACCCGGTCGACGAGCACGCCGCCGGGCAGTGCGAACAGCAGCCACGGCAGCCAGGCCACCGCGGACGCGGCCGACACGATCAGCGGATCGTTCGTGCGCGAGGCGACAAGCAGCGGGGCCGAGATCGTCGCTACGCCGCTGCCGAGCGCCGAGGTCGTGCTGGCCGCCCACAGCGTCGTGAACCGGCCGCCAAGCCGCCCCGCCCCGTCCGGTGCCATGTCGAGGGAAGCTACCAGAAGGGTCCGACCGGGTCAGCGGTGATCGTGATCCGCACCGAGGTGGGGAAGCTTTGCCGGACCGCCGGGTCCCGCCCGCCGGCTGCTCAGCGTCGTCGGCGAGCTGCTCGACTGACCGGGCCGGCCGCGGCGGGGTTGGCTACGCTGCCGGGTATGGATCTGGTGGCTGGCCTACGGGCGCGTGTCGAACTGACCGTGACGGACGCGGACACGGCCCAGGCCCTCGGCTCCGGCGACGTACCGGTCCTCGGCACCCCGCGCGTACTCGCGCTCGCCGAGGCGGCCACGGTCGCCGCGACCGCGTCCCGCATCGACCCCGGGACCACCACGGTGGGTACCCGGGTGGAGCTGGACCACAAGGCGCCGACGCCGGTGGGGCATACCGTCGTCGCGGAGGCCACACTGGCCAAAGTGGACGGTCGGCGGCTGCTGTTCGAGGTCCGTGTCCGGGACCGTGAGATCACCGTCGCGGAAGGCCGGGTGGAGCGCGTCCTGGTCGACCGGCACCGGTTCGTGCAGCAGGCCTTCGATGCCTGAGTTCGGCGAAGTCGCCGCGGGCGTCTACGTCCTGCGCTACCCGGTCCTCGACGTCAACACCACGCTCGTCGTCGGCGACGGCACCGCGCTGGTCGTCGACACGCTGTCCACCGCGGCCCAGGCAGCCGAGCTGGCGGACGCGATCCGGCGGGTCACGCCGTACCCCTGGCTGGTGGTCAACACCCACCACCACTACGACCACTGCTTCGGCAACGCGACGCTGGCCGGCGACGCCGGCGCCGTGATCTGGGGGCACGAGGAGACGCTGGCCCTGCTGCGCGACCGGGGCGCGGCCATGCAGCGCGAGGTGGTTGAGCAGTGGGCGCCGCACGACCCGGCATTCGCGGCCGAGCTGGCGGCGGTCACCATCGTCCCGCCGAACCGGACGGTCCACCAGGAGTCCACCCTGGACGTCGGCGGTCGCGCCGTGGTCCTGCAGCACCTCGGGCGCGCGCACACCGCGGGCGATCTCGTCGCGCGGGTGCCGGACGCCGATCTCGTGATCGCCGGGGACATCGTCGAGGAGAGCGGACCGCCCGCTTTCGGCGACGCGTACCCGCTGGAGTGGCCGCACACCTTGGCCGCACTGCTGCCGCTGCTGGCCGGGTCCACAGTGGTGGTACCCGGGCACGGCGCGCCGGTCGACCGCGAGTTCGTCGTCGCCCAGCACGACCAGCTCACCGCGCTCGCCTGGCTGATCCGCGACGGCCACGCCGACTTCGTCGCGCCCGAGAAGGTTGCCGCGCGGTCCCCGTTCGGCGCGGCGGCCTCGCTGGACGCGGTCCGCCGGGCGTACGCCGAGCTCGACGGCCGGGACTAGGCGGAGCTCACGACCTCGTCGACGCCGTCATGCGGGTCAGCAGCAGGGCGTACCGCTCCTTGACGGCGCCCACCGCCAAGACGGGTGTCCAGGTCGTCGCCGATGACCAGGGCACCCGTCCCGGCTAGGACACCATCGACCCGACCACCGGCTTGGTCAGCAGGGCGGACTCATTGCGCGCGATCCCCGGATCGAGCGACCGCTCGACGAAGATCGCGTGCCAGATACAGAACACGAGAACCGTCCAGATCTTGCGCGAATGGTCCGCGTCCTGGCGGCGGTGGGCGTCGAGCAGGCCTCGGACGTAGCCGAGGTCGAGCAGCTTGTCCGCGCCCGAGGTGGACAGGATGTGGTGTGCCCAGTCGTACATCTCGGTGCGCAGCCAGACCCGGGTCGGGGTCGGGAAGCCGAGCTTCTTGCGGTTGACGATCGCGGGCGGCACGACGCCCTCCAGCGCCCGGCGCATCGCGAACTTCGTCTCCACCGAGTGGGGTGGGAGCTTGAGGTCGACCGGTACCCTCGCCGCGACCTCGAAGACCGCCCGGTCGAGGAACGGCACCCGCAGCTCGAGCGAGTGCGCCATCGACATGCGGTCCGCCTTCACGAGGATGTCGCCGCGGAGCCAGGTGTACAGGTCGATGTACTGCATCTTCGTCACATCGTCGAGGTCCCGGCACTCGGCGTAGAGCGGAGCCGTGACGTCGGTGTAGCGCACGGACGGGTCGTACGCCCGGATGAGCCGGCGCTTCTCGTCCTCGGTGAACATCCGCGCGTTGCCGTAGTAGCGCGCCTCGATCGGGGTCGTGCCCCGGTCGAGGAAGCTCTTGCCCTTGACGCCCTCCGGGATCACCTTCGACACCGCCCGCAGGCCCTTCTGCACCGGCGCCGGCAGGCCGTGCACGGTCGCCAGCGAGAGCGGCTCCCGGTAGATCGTGTAACCGCCGAAGAACTCGTCGGCGCCCTCGCCGGACAGCACGACGGTCACGTGCTCGGCCGCCTTCTGGGCGACGAAGTACAGCGGGACGAGGGCCGGGTCGGCCACCGGGTCGTCGAGGTGCCAGACGATCTTGGGTAGCGCCGTCATCATCTCGGCCGGACCGATCTTCGTGGGGATCGTGGTGACGTCGAGCTGCCGGGCCGAGTCCTGGGCCACCTCGATCTCGGAGTAACCCGGTACGTCGTACCCGACGGTGAAGGTCAGGATGTTCGGGTTGAACTCCCGGGCGAGCGCCACGACGGCGGTCGAGTCGATGCCGCTGGAAAGGAACGCCCCGACCGGCACGTCGGAGCGCATGTGGATGCGCACCGACTCACGCAGCGTGTCCTGGATCCGGCGGTACAGGGCCTCGGGCTCGGGCGTCGGAGTCGGCCGGAATTTCGGCCGGTAGTACCGCCGCGTGAGCACCCGTTCGCCGGGCGCATAACGGGCGCACTCCCCGGAGCCGATCCGCTCGATGCCGCGGTGCAGCGTACGCGGCTCGGGCACGTACTGCAGGGTCAGGTAGTGCGACAGGTTCGCGGCGTCGATGCCGGCGTCCCCGGCCCCGGCCGACGACGCGAACGGCAACAGCGCCTTCTTCTCCGAGGCGAAGTACACCCCGTCCCTGGTGTGCAGGTAGTGCAGCGGCTTGATGCCGTACGGGTCACGGGCCGCGAACGCCCGGCGCTCCTGCGAGTCCCAGATGACAAACGCGAACATGCCGCGTAGCCGGTCGAGAACCGCCTCGCCCCAGTGGTGGTAGCCGGCGAGGATCGCCTCGCCGTCGCCGGCCGTGGCGAACGTCGCGCCGCACGTGGCGGCGAGCTCCTCGCGCAGCTCGAGGTAGTTGTAGATCTCCCCGTTGAAGGTGAGCAGGTACCGGTTGTCGAGGTACGGCAGCGGCTCGTGGCTCAGTGCCACGTCGATGATCGAGAGCCGCTTGTGCGCGAACACGACGTCCGTACCGACCACCTCGACGCCGGTCTCGTCCGGTCCACGGTGGTGCAGCGACTCCAGCGCGTCGGCGATCGAGTCACGCTGGGTGTGCGCCTCGCCGCGCGCGCTGATGAAGGTCAGCAGTCCGCACATGGGCGTCATCCTGCCACGTCGAGGGCGCGGTACGGTCGGGGGCATGACCAACGAACGGGCCGAGCCGACCGGTACCCAGCCGCACGATCCGGGCTATCCCGAGAAGCTGCTGGCCTTCATGCGGACCGGATGGCGGGACCGGGCCCTCGACGTCGCACCGCGCACCGAGGCACCGCACCACGCCAAGCGGCGGGCCCAGCTCTCCGCGATGTTCCCCGGCCAGACGCTGGTGATCCCGACCGGCCCGGAGAAGGTGCGGGCGAACGACAGCTACTACCCGTTCCGGCCGGGCACCGACTTCGTCTGGCTGAGCGGCGAGCACGACCCGGAAGCCGTGCTCGTCCTGCGCCCGACCGGCGGCGGCCACGACGCCGTCCTGTACGTACGGCCGCGCTCGCCGCGGGACACCGACGAGTTCTTCCGTGACCGGGTCTACGGCGAGCTGTGGATCGGCCGCCGGCACACGCTCCAGGAGAAGTCCGCCGAGCTGGGCGTCGCGACCGCGCACCTGGACGAGCTGCCCGCCGCGCTGGCCGACAGCCCGCCGGCCCGCACCCGGGTGCTGCGCGGGGTCGATGCCACGGTCGACGCGGCCGTGCTGGCGTACGGCGAGGAGCGCGACGCCGAACTCGCCGTCGTCCTCTCCGAGCTCCGGTTGGTCAAGGACGAGTGGGAGATCGCCCAGCTCCAGGACGCGATCGACGCGACGGTCCGCGGGTTCGAAGACGCCGTCCGGGTGCTGCCGGCCGACCGGACGGTCGCCGAACGGTTACTCGACGGCGTATTCGGCCTGCGCGCCCGGCACGACGGGAACCAGGTCGGCTACAGCTCGATCGTCGGCGCCGCCGAGCACGGCACGATCCTGCACTGGGTGCGGAACGACGGGCACACCCGCCCGGGTGAGCTGCTGCTCATGGACATGGGCGTCGAGAACCGGCATTTCTACACCGCCGACGTGACCCGCACCCTGCCGGTGTCCGGCCGGTTCAGCGCGATGCAACGCGAGGTGTACGAGATCGTCTACCGCTCGCAGCAGGCCGGCATCGACCTTATCGCGCCGGGTGTCGCGTTCGACGCGGTCCACCAGACCTGCATGCGGGTCCTGGCCGAGGGCCTGCTGGACCTCGGCGTCCTGCCGGTGAGCGTCGACGAGGCGATGGACCCGGAGTCGATCGTCTACCGCCGGTGGACCCTGCACGGCTTCGGCCACATGCTCGGCCTCGACGTGCACGACTGCGCCCGGGCCCGGGCGGAGAACTACCGCGAGGGCACCCTTGCCGAGGGCAACGTGCTGACCGTCGAGCCCGGTCTGTACTTCCAACCCGAGGACGACCTGGTACCGGCCGAGCTGCGCGGGATCGGCGTACGGATCGAGGACGACGTACTGGTCACGGCCACCGGGTCCAGCAACCTCTCCGCCGGGCTGCCGCGTACGGCCGACGATGTGGAGGCCTGGCTGGCCGCTCAGCGGGAGGCGGGACCGCGGCTGCCCGGCTGACCGATCGCACGGTCGGATCCGCGACACTTACCTGCCTGGCCGGCGCGTACCCCGCACGATCGCGACCATGGACATTCTCGGCCTGATCCTGCTCGGCATCGCCGTCCTGGTCGTCATCGTGCTGATCGGCTGGGCGCTGGCCACCTACAACCGGCTGGTCCGCCAGCGCAACCAGGTACAGGCGTCCTGGGCGCAGATCGACGTGCAGCTCAAGCGCCGGTACGACCTGATACCGAACCTGGTGGAGACCGTGAAGGGCTACGCCGCCCACGAGCGCGGGACCCTCGAGGCGGTCGTGAGCGCCCGCGGTGCCGCGATGGCGGCGTCGGGCGCGGGCGTGGGCGGCCGGGCCGAGGCGGAGAACATGCTGACCCAGGCCCTGGGCCGGCTGTTCGCGCTGGCCGAGGCGTACCCGAACCTGAAGGCAAACGAGAACTTCGGCGCCCTGCAGGCCGAGCTCGCCAACACCGAGGACAAGATCGCGTATGCCCGGCAGTTCTACAACAGCGCCGTACAGACCCTCAACACCACGATCCAGTCCGTGCCGAGCAACCTCATCGCCGGGCTCGGCGGCTTCCGTACCGTCGAGTTCTTCGAGGCGGTCGGCGGCGAGCGCGGCCCGGTCCAGGTCCGCTTCTGATGAGTGCCGCCGCCGCCGACGTCTTGCTCGTCGTGGCCGGGCTCGGCGCCTTCGCGCTGGCGTACGGCCTGGCGCTGCTCAGCACCCGGCCGGGCAGCCCGCGGCCGGCGCCGGCCACCCAGGACCTCGGTGCTGAACCACCCGCGGTCGTCAGCCTGCTGGCCAACCGCTGGGAGATCACCGAGGACGCGGCCGAGTCGACGCTGCTCGACCTCGCGGCCCGCAAGCACCTGGAGATCCGGCAGCCGGGCGCGGATCCGCGGCAGACCACCCTGCACGTGACCGAGGCGGACTCGGCCGGGCTGACCCGGTACGAGCGGCGGGTCCTCGACCGGGTCAGCGGGCTGGCGGTCGGCGGGGTCCTCCCGATCACCGCGCTGACGTTCCGCGACGAGAGGCAGGCCAGGGCGTGGAACAAGCGGCTGCGCGCCGAGGTGGTGGCGGACGCGCGGTCCCGCGGGCTCTCCCAGCGCCGGTTCACCCGCCCGGTCGTCGGCGTACTGGTGGCGGTGGCCGCGGCCTCGGCGCTGGCCCTCGCGGTCGCGGCCGGGCGGTACACCGGCCGGACGCCGGATGTGGACGACAACGGCGCGCAGGTGCCGGTCGCCCTTTTCGCGTTCCTCATCCTGGCCGCCTTCGCCGCCCGGAACCCGGGCGAGCGGGACACCCGCGCCGGCCGCGAGGTGGCCGCCCGCTGGCTCGG
>JAEHDK010000673.1 GCA_016880465.1 Micromonosporaceae bacterium | reverse complement strand
TCCACCACGTACGCAACGGGCACGGCGTCGACGCCCCGCTCTGCGTGCACGGTGCAGAGGATCCCGTGGTCGTGGGCCGCCAGCCGGGCTCGCGCCTCGTCCTCGGCGAGCCTCATCGCAGCTGACCGGTAGCCGTGGACATTCTGAGAGCCCGGTTTACTCCTCGACTGCCGACGCCGCTGGAGCCCAACGCAGGCCGAGACCGGGGGGCGGTACGCTCGCCTGGTGCCGGGGCCACCGCGCCTCCAGGATCTCACCTTCACGTTTGAGGGCCGGACGGTGCGATGAACCTGGCCGTCTGGGTGGAGCGCCACGGCCGCCGGCGGCCCCACGACCCGGCGCTGGCTGACGGCGATCGCGTCCACGCCGGCTGGGGCGTGTTCGCCGCCCGGACGGCCGGCGCGGCCGCTGGCCTGCGCGCTGACCTTGGCCTGTCGCCCGGCAACCGGGTCGCCATCGTGATGCGCAACCGGCCCGAGTACCTCGAGGCGCTGTTCGCCATCTGGCACGCCGGTCTCGTGGCCGTGCCGGTCAACGCTCGCCTCCACCGCGACGAGGTCGGCTACATCCTCGAACACAGCGAGTCGGCGATCGTCGTGACCGACGACGATCATGCCGGCGACGTCGAGTCGCTGGTCGGCACCGTCGCTTCGCTGCAGGCGGCGGTAGTGGCGCCCGGTGAGCGGTGGGACCGGCTCACGGCGTCGTCGCCGGCGCCGCTCGTCGGCCGGCAGCCGGAGGACCCGGCCTGGCTGTTCTACACCAGCGGCACCACCGGCCGGCCCAAGGGAGCCACGCTGACGCACCGCAACCTGCTCACGATGGCGCTCAGCTACTTCGCCGACATCGACCCGGTCATGCCGCAGGACTGCATCCTCCACGCCGCGCCGCTGTCGCACGGTTCGGGGCTCTACGGGCTGCCCCACGTGGCCCGGGGGGCGGTAAGCGTCGTACCGCAGTCCGGCGGCGTCGACGGCGACGAGATCGCCGCCCTTCTGCGCCGCTGGCCGGGCATGTCGTTCTTCGCGGCTCCGACCATGGTGAAGCGACTGGCCGGCGACCGGGCCGTGGCCGCCGCCGACCTCTCCCACCTGAAGACGATCATCTATGGCGGCGCACCGATGTACCTGGCCGACCTGGAGGACGCCCTCGCCGTCTTCGGTCCCCGCTTGGCGCAGATCTACGGGCAGGGCGAGACGCCGATGACGATCACCGCCCTGTCCAAAGCAGACCACGCCGACCGGAACCATCCCCGATGGCGGGACCGCCTGCAGAGCGTCGGCGTCCCCCGCACCGACGTCGAGGTCCGCGTCGTCGACGAGCACGGCGACCTCCCCGTCGGCGAGGTCGGCGAGGTGGTGGTCCAGGGCGACGTCGTCATGGCCGGCTACTGGAAGGAGCCCGACGCCACCGCCGAGGCGCTGCGGGAAGGCTGGCTGCACACCGGCGACGTCGGCAGCTTCGACGCCGACGGGTACCTCACGCTGCGGGACCGGTCCAAGGACCTGATCATCAGCGGCGGGATGAACATCTACCCCCGAGAGGTGGAGGAGGCGCTGCTCCGCCACCCCGGCGTCCGAGCCGCCGCCGTGGTCGGCCGGCCCGACCCGGAGTGGGGCGAGGCGGTGGTGGCGTTCGTGGTGGCCGCTGACGGCACCACCCCGCCGCCGGTCGCGGACCTCGACCGGACGTGCCTCGACCACATCGCCCGGTTCAAGCGGCCCAAGGACTACCGGTTCGTCGACGCCCTGCCGACCAACAACTACGGGAAGGTCGTCAAGCGGGAGCTCCGCGACCGGCTCCGGGCCGAAGCGGAGGAGAGCGGGCCCCACTGAAGCTCGGCCCCGGCATGTCGGGTGACGACTTCCGCCGGATCGGCTCTCCGGAGATTTGTTACCGTCGATCGAGGCAGGCGGGGGCGGAAGCGTGCCGCTCGACCGCAGCGTCGGCTGTCGCAATCCACAACGCTCGAGGGGAAGGCCATCTCTCATGAAGCTCGCTCTGTACTTGCCGAACTTCCGTGACAAGGTGACCGTCAAGGAGCTCGAAGATCTCACGAGCCTCGCCGAGGAGCTCGACTTCGACTCCGTCTGGACGCTCGACCGGATCGTCGTGCCGGAAGCCTCCGACCGCGAGGAGCTCCAGTACTCGTTCGGCATGATGGACGAGTTCCCGAAGGCATTGCCGGTGTCCTCCCGCGGCGAATGGTTCCAAGGCTGGCCGCTCATCCCCTGGCTCGCCGCGAAGACGACGAAGGTGCGGATCGGCATGAGCATCACCGACACGCCCTACCGCGCGCCCGGCGTCCTCGCTGCGGAGATCGCCACCGTGGACCACCTCTCGAACGGCAGGGTCAACGTGGGCGTCGGGTCCGGCTGGATGCCCGAGGAATTCGCGGCCTCGAGTGCCTCGCACATCTTCCCGAAGCGGCACAAGCACGTGCGCGAGACGATCGAGATCATGCAGGGCGTCTGGACGAACGACGTCTTCGAGTACCACGGCGAGTTCGCCGACTTCGACAGATGCGGATTCGGCGCCAAGCCTGTACAGAAGCCGCACCCGCCGATCTTCTTCAGCGGGCTCAAGGACCCGAAGCGCTCGGCGAGCCGCATCGCCAAGTACGGCTTGGCGGGCTGGATCGGCATCCAGGACACGCCGGACGGGCTCAAGCACTGGCGCGGCGCCATCCAGCGAGAGCTCGAGGAGCTCGGGAGTTCCCGCTCGGTCGACAGCCTCGAGATCAGCAGCATGATCTGGTTCGTCATCACGGACGAGGAGACCGATCAGGCGCCGAAGGGCAAGGGGAGCAATCTGTTGGCCGGAACCGCTGCGCAGATCACCGACAACCTCAAGCGCTACAAGGAAGTCGGGCTGACGATGCCGCTCCTGTGGCCGCCGTTCCAGGACGTGCCGGTTGCGAAGACGCTAGATGACCTCAAGCGGCTGAAGGAGGAGATCATGCCGCAGGTCGACGCGATGTAACTCGGCAGCGCCGCAGTCGAATATCTGTTCCAGAGCGCCAGGCCGGGCTCGTCGACCTGATCCTGTCGGCCGTGCTCGTCGCCGGCGCCGGGGCCGGTGCGGGCGGTTATCCGCGGCGAGACCTGAGCCAGGCCGGCCGCGAGAGTCGAGCCGGCGACCGCTCCCGCGCCAGGACGATCGCCAACGCCGCGACAGCACCGCTGAGTGGCACCGCCGGCAGTGCGTACCGGAAGTCGTACTGGGCGGTGAAGGGGGGGATCACGATCAGCGCAGCGGCCGTCGTCCACATCAGCACCGCGGGCGAGCGGAAGGGCGTGCGGCTGGTTAAGGCGAGGACGAGTCCCAGGGCACCGGTCAGCATCAGGATGGCCAGGAACGGGCCGCGCAATGCCATCAGGTGCTGATACCCGATGGCCCAGCCGGCGTAGGGCTGCACGAGATGCGTGTCGGCTTTGCCATGCTCGTATGCGGTGGTGTCGCCTCGCGGCGTGCCGCCCCGGACGATGACCTCGTCGGTGATGGGCCAGGTCTTCTCGGAGAAGGGGTATTGCGAGAAGGCACCACGGTTGGGGAACGGCTCCCTGCCCCACTGGAACGTGCGGAGGGTGTCGTTCCATCCGACCCGCAGGTAGTCGCCGGGCTGGGCGAGGATCGTCAGGAGGGCGAACTCTCCCGCGGGGCCGTTACGGTCGGCCGAGAAGTGGTCGGACGGCAGCAGCGGCTCCTGCTGGACCCCGGGCAGATCGTCGAGGGGTGACGGGTGCCAAAGGTACTGCGATGAGACGTCGCCGCGCTCGGCCGGCGTCCGAGTCTCGCACAGCGGCCGCAGATGCTGCGGAGGGTCGATCTTGTCGCAGTCGGCGAAGATGGCAACGCGACTGTACAGGAAGACGCCATCGCTGGTGACCAGCGTGAACTGGCCGTGCACCGCTTTGAACCAGGACGCGTACCCGGCCAGGACCAGCAGTGCGACCCCCGCATACGCGGTCACCGATCGCCAGCCGACGCGGCGGACTGCCAGCCAGACCCCGGCCACGACCAGCAGCGGCAGGCCGATGGAGCGGGTGAGGCTCGCACCGGCGAAAAGAAGCCCAGCGAGCGCCGCCGCACGCCACGACGGCTGCGCGTTCCACAGCAGCAGGACCATGGCCCCGACAAGCAGGAACGTGAACAGGGTGTCGGAGAGCACCACATGCTCGAGCTGGACCTGGTTCGCATCCAGCAACTGGGGCAGCACGCCCGCGACAGCCAGCCACGCCGGCGCACCCCAGCGGCGCAGCAGCGCGTAGAGCATCACGGCGACCGCCAGTCCCATCAGATGCTGGATGCTGACGACGAGCGCGAAGCTGTGCGCTGGCTCGAGCACCCGCAGGAATGCGCTGTAGCCGCTCGGCCGGATCGGGTAGGGCTCGAACCGGCGCGCCACACCGACGTACTCGAACCCGTCGTTGAACCACATCGCTGGCCGGAAACCGAGGGTCGCCACCACGCGCACCGTTGCACCCGCCAGTACTGCGGCCCCGCAGAGGCGATGTCGAGCCAACGCCTGACGAGCGGTACCGAACCAGTCCGACCGCGCGGCGGACCCCTCCCGCGTCCGCTCCCGCGTTGGCTCGGTCGGTGTCTGGCTGACCGACTCCGCACCGTCGACCAGCGTGTGCCCCGGCACTCCCATAGTCTTATCTCCGCTTTAGAGCGTGCGCGGATAGGCACGTCGCCTTGTGCTCGGCGGCTACGCCGCCGAGAGGTCAAACGACGCGTTGCCTCCGCTCTTGGCGCCTTCGGCGCCGGGCCGCTGGGCCACGGGTGCGCCT
>JAEHDK010000672.1 GCA_016880465.1 Micromonosporaceae bacterium | reverse complement strand
GCGCGGTACAGCACCTCGCCGCGCAGCGCGGCGGCGTAGGCAGCCTGGGCGACCGCGTCCAGGCCGCGGAACCGCTCCTCGGCCCGGCGGACGCGGGCCAGGGCCTCGTCGATGTCGCCCACCCGTTCGATGATCTTCGTGGCGTCGTAGTCCAGAGCCGCCCGCTGCCAGGTCGCTTCGGGTTCGTCGGCCGGCAGCGCGGCAGCGTGCCGGTCCGCCTCGGCCAGCGCGGCCCGGGCGTCGTTCGGGCCGGCCGACCACAGCACCGACAGCGCGTGCCGCCGGTACGCGCGCACCGCGTCCGGCGGCTGGCCGGCCGCCTCGTAGGCGGCCGCCGCCTCGGCGAACCGGGCTGCGGCCAGCGCGTCCCGGTCCAACCGGTCGAGCTGCTCGGCGAGGCGTTCCAGGACGGCACCGTGCGGGCCGTGCACCCCCTCGGCCGCATGCCAGCTCGCGATCTCGGTCAGCTGCGCGATCGCCTCATCGGCGTGGCCGAGCCGCTGGTACACCTCGACGAGCAGGTCGCGGACGGCGAACTCGTGCGGTTCGCCGGCGGAGTGGAAGGCGGCGAGCGCCTCCTCCGCCACCTCGGCCGCGTCCAGCGGCCGGCCGGTATTGAGGTACGCGATGGCGAGCTGGTGCTGGGTTGCGGCGGCGCGTTCGGGCTCACCCTCGGCCGTCGCCTCGGCCACCACCTCCACGAGGAGATCGATCGCCTCGCCCGCGCGCGCCGTACCGGCCAGCAGGCCGGCCCGCTGCCGGGCGATCTGGCGCCGGAACTCGTCCTCGGTGGCGACCGTGAGCGCCTCGTCGTATGCCGTGATCGCGGCCTCGATGTCGCCGAGGTACTCGCGGGCCAGCCCGGCGAGCCAGCAGGCGTGGCTGAGCGACTCCGGCCGGCCGAGTTCGCGGCTTAGCCGGCACGCCTCGTCTGCCATCTCCGCCGACTCGACGATGCGGCCCAGCCGGCCGAGCAGCTGGGTCCGGAAGATGGCCGCGTCCGGGCGGGCATCGCGCTCGGCCGAGTCGACGTGTTCGGCGGCGCGATCGAGCTCGTCGAGCGCCTCCTCCAGGTGGCCCGCGGCGGCCAGCGCGGCACTGCGCCGCAGTCTGGCCTGGGCCCAGCGCTTGGCGGGCGCGTGCGCGAGAAGATAGGCGGTCGACTCCTCCACGAGCGGCAGGCCCTGGTCCACCCGATCGGTCTGGCAGTACACCAGGCCGAGGCGGCCGCGGGCGCTCTGGCGGCGCTCCTCGTCCCCGGCCTGTGCGTACAGCTCGACGGCTGACCGCCAGCTGAGCTCCGCGGCGACCAGGTCGTGGTCCAGGCTCGCGGCCGCACTGCCGGCACCATCGGCGCGGCGGGCCCGGTCCAGCGTGGTCAGGTCGGTGCCGGCGTACCGCTCATCGAACGCCTGCCAGGCCGCAAGCGCTTCGTCGAGCCGGTCGGCCAGGTATGCCTCGTCGGCCAGGTCGAGCAGCTCCGCCGGCCCGGAGGTCGGCGGCACCGGTACGCCCGCCGGCCCGGCCGGGTGCGGCTCTGTCGCGGGTGGACCGTCGCCGGTCCGGGGGAGCGGTACCGGGGACGGGGGCTTCGCCGCGCGCGACCCGCCCGCGGACAGGGGCAGGCGCTGCGTGATCGGCTCGGCGACCAGTCGGTCGCGGATCGTGTCCGAGACGTGGCTCGAACCGTTCCGGGCGTCGAAGCGCGCGGCGATGTCCAGGGCGGTCGCGGTCAGCTCGGCGAGCAGCGCGGCGACCGGCACGTCGGCGTCGGGTCGGGTACCGTGCCCCCGTCGCCGTACCGTCGCGTCGCCGTGCCCGTCCTCGTCGACGCGGCGCAGTACCAGCGCCGCCGCGGCGGCGAACGACATCGCGGCGGACGGGGTGGGCGCCCGGTCCAGCCAGTCCAGGTGCCGTTCCGCGATCTCGAGGCCGCGTGCGGCGTTGCCGGTCAGCGCGCAGAAATGGATGTGCTCCGCGATGTCGCCCAGGTCGGCGAGGTTGGGCCGCAGGAACCGGTACGCCCGGCGGTGTGCGTCCCGGGCCACCTCGTACCGGCCGGTGCGCAGGTACGGCAGGAGCAGCGAGGTGAGCAGGTTCTGCGGCTGCTCGGAACAGGTCGGCGGCGCGCCGAGGACCGGCTCGCCGAGCGCCACCGCCTCCTCGTCGCGGCCCAGTTCGGCCAGCCACCGCGCCTTCGACGCCGGGTCGCAGCCCAGGCAGTCGGACAGGCTGTCGCGCGGCGCGATGGCCCACTGCTCGTACCAGTGCTGGGCGGCGTCCCGGTCACCCAGGTGCCGGGCCACGTAGTGCCGGTGCGCGTACACCGCGTGCAGGCTGTGCCCGCCGGCTCGCCAGCGCTGCTCCATGTCGTCCAGCACCTGGTAGGTGCTGTGCAGCGGTACCTCCGGGAACTTCGTCAACGCAATGATCATGGACTTGAACTGCCAGAGCAGCACGTGTGTGGCGTCGGCGTACCGGGCCGGTTCCCGGTCGTACTCGGTGCGGCACCAGGAGAACGTGACGAACGCCCTGGCCGTCTCGCCGCCGTAGATGTACGCCTGGGTGGCCAGTATCCGTGCCCGGAACGGGATGTCGTCGGCCTGCTGCGCGTCGGCGTGCGCGATGACCTGCTCGACGAGGGCGATCTGCGCGGCGCCGTAAGGCATCCCGTACGCCTGGTCGAGCAGGTCCCGAAGCTGCTGCGGCGAGTAGGCCATCGTGGCTCACCTTCCGGGCACGGCCTGCTCGAGCAGACCGAGGAACGAGCGGTTCAGCAGGGCCGCGTCGGCCGGCCGGATCGGGTGGTAGCCGAGCAGCAGCGCCTGCCCGTACAGGGCCTCCACGGCCAACCCGACCAGCTGCGGTGTGGGCAGCACGGTGATCCGCCGGACCAGCGGGTTGCGGTAGTTGAGGACCAGCTGCGACCGGCTGTCCGCCGGCCCGGTGTCCAGTGTGGACAATACGTCGGCCCAGACCGGGTCGGCCTTGTCGCGGGTCGAGTGCAGCTCGTCGCGCCACCTGGCGGCCCGGTCGACAAGGTACAGCGCGGGCAGCGCGGCCGGCTCGAAACCGCGCAGCACGACCTCGCAGCCGAGCCGGTCCAGCGCCCGCTGGGCGGTGCTGACGAACGCGCGCAGGCCCAGCTCCACCTCGGGGTCGAGCGGGTCGAACCGGGTGGCGAGGTCGGTCGGGTCGAGCCGTTCCACCTGCACGTCGCGGTCGATCCGGACCAGCCGCTCGATGATCTCCGCGTCGTAGACATAACCGCCGTTGACGAGCGCGATGTCCTGGGCCGCGGCGACGGCGGCGAGCTGGCGGAACTGGTCGATCGTCGCGCAGTAGCGCAGCACGCCGTACCGGGCCCGGAAGTCGGCCAGCGTCAGGTGCCCGACGTTGGTCTCCATCGGCCACCAGAAGTCGACCAGGCGCAGCATCTCGTCGTCGTGCAGGGCCAGTGCCTTCACCCCGAGATGGTGGATGCCGAGAAACTCGCCCAGCCGCTGCGGGTCCGTCGCGGCCAGCCGTACCAGCCAGCCGCGGAGCTGGTCACCGAGCGCCTCGCGGGTGGTCTCCAGCAGGCTGTCCTCGTAGAGCGCCTCCCGGCTGGCGGTGGGCCGCAGCTCGGTGGTGTCGACGACGCAGCGGGCGAAGAACGCCCAGTCGGGCAGCAGCCCGTCGGCGCTCTCGGCGAGCAGCATCCGCTTGAGGTAGACCCGGTGCCCGCCACGGCTGGCCGGGCTCGCCGGCATCGGCAACACGAAGGCGGCACCGGTGAGGCCGGCTTCGGGCACCGCCAGCTCGACCGCGTCGAACGGGGCGATACCCAGTGCCTGCTGGGCGTACGCCAGCCAATCGGCCCGGCTCCGGGTGTCGCCTCGGGCCCAGGGTGCACCGCGACCGGTCGTCGGTACGCCGTCGACCCACACCGCGACCTCGAGCTGGTCGCCGTAGAGCCGGGCCAGCTCCAGCACGGTCGGTCCGGCCAGCCACGGTCCTGCGCCGCGCCGCGGTACGACCGTCACCGTGGTGCCGGGTTCCGCGCGCTGCGCCTGGCTCAGCTCGACGAGGTACCGGCCGTCGGCGTACCCGGTCCACCGGACCGTGGGCGCGGACCCGGCCCGTGTCTCGACGAGGATCTGGTCGGCGACCAGGAAGCAGGACAGCAGCCCGATGCCGAACTGGCCGAGGAACTCGTGCCGGGCGAAGCCCAGCTCGTCGCGCTTGGCGCTGCGGCCGATCGTGGCGAGGAGCTCGTGCACCTCGGTCTCGGTGAGCCCGATCCCGGTGTCGCGCACCTGCAGGGTCCCGTCCCCGGTGCGGTCCGGCGTGTCGATGTCGACCCGTGCCGGGGCGTCGGGCTCGGCCGCCCGCCGGGCGGTGATCGCGTCGACCGCATTCTGCAGCAGCTCCCGGACGTACACCCGGGGCGACGTGTAGAGATGGTGGCTGAGCAGGTCGACGATCCCGCTGAGATCGACCTGGAAGGTGTGCTGGCCTGGGCTGGGCGGGCCGGCGGGTGGGGGATGCGTCATGGCGTGGTCACGCTACCCGGTCGGCCACCGGCACAGGGGGGCGGCGCGAGCGCAGTGCCAGGACGGGGATGCCGGTGCTGAGGACCGGGCCGGGCGGGGTCAGGCGGCGGCGAGGTGCGGTGCGGGGCCGCGGTGCGGGGCGACGGTGCTGCCGTCCGGAAGCAGCTCGCCGGTGTCGGCAAATAGGATCACGCCGTTGCAGAGCAGGGTCCAACCCTGCTCGGGGTACGACGAGAGGGCGCGTGCGGCATCGCGGTCGACGGCGTCCGCTGGCGGGCAGGTGGGCTGGTGCTGACACATCTGGGGGCTCTCCGGGTGGTGCATTCGTCGGTGGTGCATTCGTCGGTGGTGCATTCGTCGGTGGTGCATTCGGGGGTGGTGCCCTCTGGGATGGTGCTGGGCAGGGATTGTGCATTCGGTCACATGACCAGTCCCGCACGCTACCAGGCGATACGGCGCGGCTTCGAGCACGTTTCAGCATCAGCCCGGGAGAATTGGCCCTTCGGATGATGGCCTTTGGACCAGTTGTCTCTGCCGCCGGCGGTCGCCCGCCCGGCCCGCCCGCGGGTGCGCCGGCGAGCTGCGCGGGCCGGCTGTGGGAGCGTTCCCGGCTGGAGTGGCGGGCGGGCGATCCGGGCGACCCCGGGGAGCTGCTGACGGCCTTCCTGGCCGAGCACGGTCTCGGTATGCCGCGCGTGGCCGGCCAGAGCGCGCCG
>JAEHDK010000671.1 GCA_016880465.1 Micromonosporaceae bacterium | reverse complement strand
TTACCTATGTACATGTCGGGCCCCGAAGCCCGGCGGACGCGGGCCGGCCGCGGACGAACGGCGGCGGCCGGCCCTGCCGACCGGCCGCCGCCCTGGGAGAACGCCTGGACTGCTGCGTCGAGCCGCCCGGCGCCGGTTGCGGTGGTGGTGGCGGCGCCAGGGGGCTCTACATTCATCAGCGTCGAGGCGGCCCGTTCTGTCACCGGCCGGGCGCCGGACGTGGTCAGCTCTGCCGCAGGGGCGGCATCGGGATCGGGATGGCCAGCGCGGTCGCGGCGACACCCATCCCGCCTTCACAGGTATTGGGCGGCTGCGTCGTCACGCCCCGGGTCGACGGCCGCTCGGCGGCCCAGAACATGAACCCGAGCATGCCGGCCGTCGTACCCGCGCCGTTGGGGGCAACCGACTGGACGTACGGGGCGGTCGCTTTCTGGATGGAATTCGCATAGTTGGTGCATTCCGGCCGCACCTTGTTGCCCTCCGCGACGTACAGGCTGCCGGTGAACTTGGCCGGTGCGAGCGGTGGGATCGGCGGCGCGTACTGCGGCTTGCCGTCGACGTGCTCCTGCCAGTTCGCCTGTGCCGAGCTGACGGACGGCTGCCGGGCCGGCACCATCGCGTTGGCGTAGTCGAGCACCGGGGTGTCGGTACGCAGCCAGTTGCTGGTTGCCCGCTGGGTGATGTCGATCAGCCAGCGGTCGCCGGCGGCGAGGTCGATCGTGAGCCGCGCCGCCGGGCTCGTGCCGGCGGCCGAGTACGGCAGCAGCGACCGGTACGCCGTGATGAAGCTCTGCAGCCCGGCGAGGTTCGCCCCGGTGTTCGCCTCGTAGTCGATCTCGATGCCGACCCCGAGCTGCTGGGCGACGGCGGCCGCGTTCCGGCCGAGCTGTGCGGCGTCCTCGGCCAGGGCCTGGTGCCACGCGTCGACATAGGTGATGCCGCCGATCGACAGCATCACCCGGATGCCGCGGCCGGTGAAGTAGTTGACGATCTCGGGGGTCATCCCGCGCGGTACGCCGGCGAGCGTGGTCGCGTCGGTGGTCTGGTGCAACAGCTTGGCCGGCTGTACGAAGCTGAGCACGACGACGTTCACGGCTGGCCGGCCGTCGCCGCGGTCGACGAGCCAGTGGTTCATCGAGTCGAACTCGGCCACGGTGCGGACCGAGCCCCAGATGCACGCGTCGTTCGAGCAGTGCCAGGCGCCGTAGATCTGGACCGGGGTGGCCGTGGCGGTCGCCGCGCCGGCCCGTCCGGGGACCACCAACCCGAGCAGCACGATCACGGCGGTAGCCAGGAAACGTCTCATCTCGACTCCCATGATGGCGGCGAAGAAACTGTAAGGAATGTTAACCGCTGCTCGGTGGGCTGTCATCGATCTGACTGGATAGGCGCCGACCAGGGCCGGCAGGTGGTCGCGTCGCGGGCGAGATAGGTAGACAATCCGGAACGGTGGTGGTGGTGAGGAGTCGCGGATGACCGACGTCGCTCCCTTGAACGGCAGGGTCGACGCGCTGTCGGAGGCGGTGGCCGCGGCACGGACCGGCGACGAGGCGGGCTTCCGGGCGGTCTACCGCACGGTCCATCCTGGGCTGCTGCGCTACGTACGGGTTCTGGTCGGCGACGAGGCCGAGGACGTCGCCTCCGAGGCGTGGCTGCATGTGGTCCGCGACCTGTCCTCGTTCAGCGGCGACGGTGCGGCGTTCCGGGCCTGGACCGCCACGATCGCCCGGCACCGGGCCATGGACCACCTTCGCCGCCGGCGTCGTCGACCGATGGCGGAGACGCCCGCGGACGTACTGGTGGACCTGGCAGCGGAGCACGACACCGCGGAGACCGCCATCTCCGCGGTCGCGACGCAGGCCGCTGTCGCGCTGATCGCCACGCTGCCGCGGGACCAGGCCGAGGCGGTGATGCTGCGGGTCGTCGTGGGGCTCGACGCGAACGGTGCCGCGCGGGTCCTCGGGAAGCGGTCGGGTGCGGTCCGGACCGCGGCCTACCGCGGCCTCCGCCGGCTCGCACAGCAGCTCAGCGACGCGGGAGCGGCCCGCGACGACCCAGCCGGGGTACCGGCGCCGGGCTGGCCGAGCGCGGGCGCGTGACAGGAACGGGCAGATGCACGCTGATGGGGATGAGATGAGTTACCGAGACCGACCGTTCGACCGGGATGCCAGGCAGATCCTGCCGGGTGCCCAACCGGTCGATCGGCACGCGCGCGCCGACCCGCTGGCCGGCCTGCTCGCCGCCGCGGCCGCACCCGGCCATCCGGCCGAGCTCGCCGGCGAGTCGGCCGCGGTGTTCGCGTTCCGGACCGCCCATCTCGGTCTTGCCGACCCGCCGCGGAGTCCCGTCCCGACAGGGCGGACGCTGGCCCGGATCCTGACTCCCAAGATCGTGGCGGTCCTCGCCGCTACCGCCGCTGGAGGTGTTGCGGTCGCTGCGGGTACCGGGGTCCTCCCGAGCCCGTTGCACACCGACTCGGCGGTGCCGGCCGCCTCGATCACGGGCTCGGAGCCCGGGCGTCCGGCACCGCCAGCCGGACTGTCCAGGGGCGCCTCACCAATTGGCTCCCCCTCGTTGGTGGGGCTGTGTCAGGCCTACGCCGCCGAGGAGCCGCGCGGCAGGAGGTCGTCGAACCCTGCGTTCGCGCCGCTGGTCACCGCGGCGGGCGGCAAGCACTCCGTCGA
Source organism: Micromonosporaceae bacterium (assembly GCA_016880465.1). Classification (GTDB taxonomy): domain Bacteria; phylum Actinomycetota; class Actinomycetes; order Mycobacteriales; family Micromonosporaceae; genus EFPC-2. Next base: position 55 of record JAEHDK010000671.1, on the reverse strand, counting down.
GGAGTACTGTGCGGGCCTTCTGGGGGAGGCGGTGGCGGCGTCGGCCGGGGCCGGA
>JAEHDK010000670.1 GCA_016880465.1 Micromonosporaceae bacterium | reverse complement strand
GTCTTGAGCTGGCCGCAGCCGGCCGCCACCGCGAGGTCCGCGATCGTCGTGTCCTCGGTCTCGCCCGAGCGGTGGCTCATCATCGTGCGGAACCCGGCCCGGTGCGCCAGGTCCACCGCGTCGAGGGTCTCGGTCAGCGTGCCGATCTGGTTCACCTTGATGAGCACCGCGTTCGACGCGCCCTGCGCTATCCCGCGGGCGATCCGGGTCGGGTTGGTGACGAACAGGTCGTCGCCGACGAGCTGGATCCGCCCGCCGAACGACACCGTCAGCGAGGTCCAGCCGGCCCAGTCGTCCTCGGCCAGCGGGTCCTCGATCGACACGATCGGGTACGCGTCGACCAGCTTGCCGTAGTAGGCGGCCAGCTCGTCGGCGGACTTCGCGGAACCCTCGAAGGCGTACGCGCCGTCTCGGTAGAACTCGGTCGCGGCCACGTCGAGCGCGAACACCACGTCGGCACCGAGCCGGTACCCGGCCCGCTGCACCGCCTCGGCGATGAAGTCGAGCGCGGCCGCGTTGGTCGGCAGGTCCGGCGCGAAGCCGCCCTCGTCCCCGAGGCCGGTGGACAGGCCATGCTGCTTGAGTACGGCCTTGAGCGCGTGGTAGACCTCGGCGCCGGCCCGCAGCGCCTCGCGGAACGTGGGTGCGCCGATCGGCGCCACCATGAACTCCTGGATGTCCACATTGGAGTCCGCGTGCGCGCCGCCGTTCAGGATGTTCAGCATCGGTACGGGCAGCAGGTGCGCGCCGGGCCCGCCCAGGTAGCGGAACAGCGGCAGGTCGGCCGCGGCGGCGGCGGCCTTGGCGACCGCCAGCGAGACGCCCAGGATGGCGTTCGCGCCGATCCCGGACTTGTCCGGCGTACCGTCGACGTCGACCATCGCCTGGTCGATCACCCGCTGGTCGCTCGCCTCGTGCCCGTAGAGCTCGGCGGCCAGCCGGTCGACGACGTTCGCGACCGCCCGTTCGACGCCCTTCCCGCCGTACCGCGCCGGGTCGCCGTCGCGCAGCTCGACGGCCTCGAAGGCGCCGGTGGAGGCACCGGAGGGTACCGCCGCGCGGGCCGTCGTACCGTCGTCCAGCCCCACCTCGACCTCAATGGTCGGATTCCCCCGCGAATCCAGGATCTCCCGCGCGACGATTGCCTCGATGACTGCCACTGTCGTGTCGCTCCTCGCTTGTCGACCTTGCCGCCGAGCAGGCGCGGCCGCACCACCGACCCACGCCGCGAGCGTAGCGAGCCGGCGGGACCGGAGTTGCGCCGGCCTCCCGCGATCGACCAGGCTGTGCGTCATGCGCGTCAGGCGGGGTCTGCTCACCCTCGGCGTCGTGGCGGGCCTGGCCGCAACCGGCTGCGACACGCTCGATGCCGCCCAGCGCACGGTGGACCGGGCCGGCCTGGTGAACGACCTGGCCACCCGGTTGGAGCGGGCCGACGAGCTGACCTACACGGCCGAGTACCAGCTGCCCGGCGGCGTTCTGGTGACGATCGCGAAGGCCGGCGCGCCGGCGCGGGTGGCGTACACGTACCCCGGCGGGAAGTTCATCGTGCTGCCCGGCGCGACCACCGACTGCCAGCCCGTCAGCGCCGGCACCGTCTGCACGCAGGCGCCGGTCGCGTCGCCCGAGCCGGACCTGCCGGCCGGGTTCGCCGGCGCACTGCAGGACCGCGGCATCGTGACCTCGTCTGTGGTGATCGGCTTGTTGAACGCGACCGCGCTCGACTCCGATGCCACCGTCGAGCAGCGCGACACGACGATCGCCGGGCAGCACGCCACCTGCCTGCGGGTCGAGGCAGTGGACAACGCAGCCGCCTCGACGTTCGAGGCGTGCGTGACCACCGACGGCGTGCTCGGCAGCTTCTCCGGCACGGTGAACGGGATCCGGGTGGACCTGGCGATGACCAGCTACCGCGGCACGGTCGCCGCCGACGCGTTCGAGCCACCGGCCGGCGCGCGGCTCGTCGGCAGGGTGCCATGACGCTTGTCGTACTCGCCGCCCAAGCGGCCGCGCCACCCGCCGCCGGCGACCTCTGCCTCGCGGTCTCCGGCCACCAGCTGGTGGTGGCCGCCGGCACCGACGGCCAGTGGCGGTTCGCCCGGGTCGGCGACCTCGGCGGTACGTCAGATCTGGTGCCGCTTGGCAGCCTGGACGGCGTGCCGGTCTGGGGAGCCACCCTTTCGTCCACTGTGGAGGCGCCGCACGAGCTGCACGGCTGGGCGTCCATGGCGGCCCGGCTGCCCGAGCCGCTGGCCGCGCTGGCGGGCCGCGCGCTGCAGGTGATGACCTGGCGGCGTACCAACCGGTTCTGTGGTTCGTGCGCCGCCGAGCTGGCCGACGTGACCGGTGAGCACGCCCGGCGGTGCCCGGCGTGCGAGCTGTTCGTGCCGATGCGGCTCTCCCCCGCGGTGCTGGTACTCGTGCGCCGGGCGGGCACCGGTGAGGTGTTGCTGGTACGGCACACCTACGGCGCCACCGGAATCTGGGCCCTGGTCGCCGGCTTCGTCGAGGCCGGCGAGTCGCTGGAGGAGACCGTCGTCCGCGAGGTCGCCGAGGAGGTCGGCCTCCGGGTCGAGAACGTCCGCTACTTCGGCAGCCAGCCGTGGGCGCTGTCCGGGCCGGGCGTCCTGCTGACCGGGTTCACCGCCGTCTGCCCGGACGGCGCCGAGCCGGTGATCGACGGCCGCGAGCTGGCGGAAGCGGCGTGGTTCCCGCCCGACGCCCTCCCCGACCCGCTGCCGCCGACCTACTCGCTGTCCCGCTGGCTGATCGACGCCCGGCCACCCAGACCGCGGCCGCCCAGCGCCTAGTTGACGCTGGCGTCGGTGTCGGCGCAGGGCCGGCCAGTCCGCCGGAGTGGGTGAGATGCAGTAGAACGTCGGTACGTCGGCGGCCTCCAGCTGGCCCGGCGGGTCGCAGTAGGCCACTGCGACACCGCGGGCGAACTCCGGCATCTCCTGTACCACGCACGGATCGTCCACAAGCGACACCAGGTCGTGGTCGCGGACGAACGACGTCGTCTCGTCCAGCGCGAGCCTGGCCAGGTCGACGATCGACGAGTTGTCCGGGTGCCGCGCGCCGAGCCGGGCGAGCGCCACCCGTACGGTCTCGTCGGTGGCCGCCGCCCCGCCGACCAGCTCGGCGGAGGCCTCGCGCAGCTCGGCGGTGATCCGCTCGACAGGTCCGGCAGCCGGTCGTCGAACCGGTGGTCGCCGGCGAAGGACGCCAGCTCCGGGCTCGCCTCGAGGACGGCGTCGACGATGCGCTCGGCCCGGGGTACGAACTGTTCCGGCATGGCGTGCAAGGTACCTCGCCGGCCGTGCCGCCGCGGGTGCCGGGCCGGTGGCTGCCTGGTCAGCGCTCGGCGGCCCGGATGGCGGCGGCGTGGGCGAGGGCCGTACGACGCAGCGCCGCCTCGGCGTCCAGCCCCTGCTCGCGGGCCCGCGCGACGGTACGCAGCAGCGCCGCGCCGAGCGCCTCCGATCCCTCCATAGTGGACTCATCCGGGAGCGGTACGGCCACCCCGGCATCCGCCGCGCGGGACAGGATCTTGCCGGCCAGGGCGAGCGCGGGCTGGGCGAGCGCGATGCCGTCCATGGCGGACTCGCGCGCCTTCTCGGCCCGCTTGGCCCGGCTCCAGATCTCCATGACCTCCGGGATGTCCGCGGCCTGCTCGTCGCCGAACACGTGCGGGTTGCGGCGGACCAGCTTGTCGACCAGGCCCCCGGCCACGTCGTCGATCGACCAACGCGTCTCGGGTGGTTGGTTCTCGGCGAGCCGGGCGTGCAGCGCTACCTGCAGCAGCAGGTCGCCCAGCTCCTCGCGCAGCCCGACCAGGTCACCGGCCTCGATGGCGTCGTACGTCTCGTAGCACTCCTCCAGCAGGTAGCCCGCCAGTGACTCGTGGGTCTGCGCCCGCTTCCACGGGTCCCCACCGGGCGAGGCGAGCCGGTCGATCGCCGTGACCACGTCGAGCAGCCGGGCGCCGGGCGGGTCCCACGAGCCGTACGCGAGCTCCAACTCGGCCAGCCCGGGCTCCCGGGCCAGGCGCAGGCCCAGCTCGCGAGCCAGGTCCGGGTCGCCGGCCGGGCCGGCCAGCCAGACCACCGTCCCGTACTCGACGGCCGCCGCGAGCAGCCCCGCGGCGGTCGGCGCCGGCTCGATCCGTACCGCGACACCACTGCCGGCCAGTGCGGCGGTCTGCGCGCTCGGAGCGCCCGCCCACACCGGGTGGGCCCGCAGCAGATCCCACGCCGCCGCGGTCAACAGCCCGGGCGGCAGCCGGGGCGAGGTGACGAGCAGGACGATCCGGTGGGTCACCGTCAGGTCCGGTTGACGACCGCGGGGGCCCGCTCCCCCGGACTGAGCATCACCGCGATGGCGGGGGCTCCGGTGCCGAACGACAGGATCGGTATCTCCAGCGGCCGGTACCGCGGGTTGACCGTGACGTCGTACTTGGCCACGGCCTCGGCGAGCGGCTTGCGGATGCCCAGGGCGCCGCGCACCTGCTGGCCGTCGAGCTGCTGCCCCACGTCCTCGAACGTGAGCGAGGGGTCGATCGCACCGGCCGCCTGGCCGCGCTGGAACACGTCCCGCAGCTCGGCATCGCTCGGCGCGATCGGCGCGGCGGCCTCCTCCAGCGTCGCGATGCAGGAGTACATGTCGGCCCGTTCGCCGGCGAAGGTGGAGTCCGCCGGTAGCCCCTCGTCCCGCGCCACCGCGGCCCGGTCCACACCGAGGAACGTCAGGTTCTGCTCGGTGCCCAGCCGGTCGCAGAGCTCGTTCATGACGAGGGTGGCCACGACCTGCTCCCGCTTGGGCACGGTGACCTGCGGCGCGCTCTCCGGGGGGGCGCCCCGGTCGAGCTTGGCCGCGGCGTCGGTGACGTTACGCAGCACCGCGTCCACGTCGTGCTCGGTGATCGTGGTCGCCCCCACGTAGGCGGCGACCGCCGGCGAGGAGCGGCAGGCGGCGAGCCCGGCCACAGCGAGGGCGCCGGACAGGACAGCGGCGTACAGGCGGCGCCGGCTGGTCACGATCGATCCTCCGTATGGTTGACAGCGCCCGGTCACTGTCTCACGCCGGCCGGCCCGGGCCCACACCGGGCAGCCCCGGCTAACCGAGCACGTCGGTCAGTAGCGCCGCGGCCCAGTCCAGGAGCGGCTGGTCGCGCAGCGGTTCGCCGCCGACGGCCCGGGTCATCGGCCGGGGTACCGAGATCGTCTCGCCGATCGGCTTGTACACCGCGTCCGGGTGGAGCCGTTTGAGCCGCAGCTGCTTCGAGTCCGGCAGCGGTACCGGGACGAACCGGACATGCCGCCCCTGCAGCGCCACGTCGGTCAGGCCGTACCCGCGGGCGGCCAGCCGGAACCTGGCCACCGCCACGAGATTCGCCACCTGCGCCGGCGGCGCGCCGTACCGGTCGGTCATCTCGGCCACGACCTCGTCGAGGGCCGCGCCGTCCCGGACCGACGCAAGCTTGCGGTACATCTCCAGGCGCAGCCGCTCGACCCCGATGTAGTCGTGCGGGAGGTGCGCGTCCACCGGAAGATCGATCTTGACGTCGGCCGCCTCCTCCGGGCTCGGCGCCTCGCCCTTGAACTGCTGGACCGCCTCGCCGACCATCCGCACGTACAGATCGAAACCGACGCCCTCGATGTGCCCGGACTGCTCGCCGCCCAGCAGGTTGCCCGCACCGCGGATCTCCAGGTCCTTCATCGCGACGTACATGCCGGCGCCCAGCTCGGTGTGCTGCGCGATGGTCGCCAGCCGCTCGTGCGCGTGCTCGGACAGCGGCCGGTCCGGCGGGTAGAGGAAGTACGCGTACGCCCGCTCCCGCCCGCGGCCCACCCGGCCGCGGATCTGGTGCAGTTGCGCCAACCCCAACAGGTCCGCCCGCTCGACGATGAGCGTGTTGGCGTTCGGGATGTCGATGCCGCTCTCGACGATGGTCGTGCAGACCAGGACGTCGTACTCCTTCTCCCAGAACGCGACCATCACCTTCTCCAGCGCGTCCTCGCCGAGCTGGCCGTGGGCGACCGCGACGCGCGCCTCGGGCACCAGCTCGCGCAACCGGCGCGCCACCTTCTCGATGGACTCGACCCGGTTGTGCAGGTAGAACACCTGCCCGTCGCGCAACAGCTCGCGGTGGATCGCCGCGGCCACCTGCTTCTCGTCTTGCGGCCCGACGTACGTGAGGACCGGGTGCCGCTCCTCCGGAGGCGTCGCGATGGTGGACATCTCACGGATCCCGGTGATCGCCATCTCCAGCGTCCGCGGTATCGGCGTGGCCGACATGGTGAGCACGTCGACGGCGGTACGCAGCTGTTTGAGGTACTCCTTGTGCTCGACGCCGAACCGCTGCTCCTCGTCGACGATGACCATGCCCAGGTTCTTGAACCGGGTCGTCGACTGCAGCAGCCGGTGCGTACCGATCACGATGTCCGCGGTGCCCTCGCCGATCCGGGTGACGGTCTCCTCCGCCTCCTTCGGCGTGGCGAACCGGGACAGCTGCCGGATGTCGATCGGGAACTGGGCCATCCGCTCGCCGAACGTGTTGTGGTGCTGCTGGGCGAGCAGCGTGGTGGGGACCAGGACGGCTACCTGCTTGCCGTCCTGCACCGCCTTGAACG
>JAEHDK010000669.1 GCA_016880465.1 Micromonosporaceae bacterium | reverse complement strand
TGGTTGGCCGCCATGATCAGCGCAACGATCAATCCAGATGTACCGATCATGGACAGCACCATCGTCCACCGGTACCCGAGCCGGTCGGCGATCTCGCCGCCGATGAACGCCCCCACGATCCGGCCCACGCCCCACGCGCCCAGTGCTATCCCGGCGTAGTACGGCGAGAGTCCCTTCTGGGTGAGGTACAGCGTGAGGAACAGCATCAGGAAGCTGCCGAGCGTGTTGACGAACGTGCCGATCATCAATACGCGGACCGGGAAGGTCATGGTGCGGAAGGTGCCGATGACCGTAGGCGGCGCGGCCGGCTGCATGGCTTCCTCCTCCGGGCACCGTTGCCCGTGACGTGGTACCACCGAAAGGACGTCGTTTGTATTGTGGGGGGCGCTGGGACACCGTCACCAGCCGCATCGGGAGACATAAGAGCGCGGGAGGCGGAGTTGCACCCAGTCACGCAGGCGTATCTTGCCGCGGGCGCCGAGCCGGACAGTCCACTGCGGACGGCCGGACACCGGCTCCTGCTCGCACCGTACTTCGGCAACGTCTACGGTAAGCGGCAGCTCGCGCGGCCGATGTTCGTACCGGCGAACCACCTGCGCCACGCGGCCGACGATCTACGGGCCCTGCACGAGCTGCTGCAGTCGGTGCCGGACCGGTTGTTCGGCGGTGACGTCGCGGCGCTCTGCGCGGCCCTCGGGATGGCACCGCGGGCCGCCGCGCTGGCCTGTGCTGGGGTCGCCCGTGGTTCGACCCCGCTGTACAGCCGCCCGGACCTGTACTACGACGGCACGTCGTTCCGGGTGCTCGAGCTCAACGCTGGCAGCGAGCTGGGCGGCGTCGACTGGACCGAGGTCAACCACGCGTACCTGCGCATCCCCGAGTTCCAGCGGTTCGCGGCCGAGCACCGGCTGGGGTATGTGGACATCGGCCAGGAGATCGTCACCTACCTGCGGGCGCTGGCCGCGCCGGTCACCGGCGGCGCCGACCCGGTCGTCGCGATGATCGATATCTCCGCGAACATGGAGCACTACCACGACAACTACCTGTCGTTCGTCGGGCACATGGCGGCCCGTGGCATCGACGTACGAGTCACCCACATCAAGGACCTCGGGTCCAAGGACGGCAAGCTGACCGTCGACGGCTCACCGATAGATGTCGCCATGCGGTACTTCACCCTGGAGGAGATCTGCGCGGACCCGCGGGCCGAGGAGTGGCTCGAACCGGTGCTGCGGGCCGACGAGGCCGGCAGGACCGCGTTCTTCGCCAGCCTCGATCACGGGATCTACGCGAACAAGGGCATCCTCGCGCTGGTGGGTACGCTGCGCGAGCAGGGCGGACTGTCGGCCGACGAGGCCGCGATGGTCGACCGGATCGTGCCCTGGACCCGCCAGGTCGGCCCCGATCTCGTCGAGTTCGCGCGCGACAACCAGCAGCGGCTGGTCCTCAAGCCGGGTTACGGCGCGAGCGGTTCCGGGGTCGTCGCCGGCTGGGAGGTCTCGGCGGACAGCTGGGCGGCCTCGCTGCAGGACGCACTGACGAAGGCGTACGTCGTGCAGGAGCGGGTGCCGTCCATGTTCGAGGCGGTGCCCACCGAGGACTCGGTCCGCGACTGGCTGCCCGTCTACGGCATGTTCGTCTTCGCGCACGGGTACGCGGGCACGTTCGTGCGTGCCCTGCCGGTCGACGGCGGCGCCGTCATCAACGACACGACGGGCGCCTCCTACACCTGCGTCTTCTCGATCCCGGAGGACTGAGCCGGGTACCACCGTATCGACGTCCTTTGTATGGTGTGGGCGTGAACGAAGTGACGAAGGCTTATCTTGCCGCGAGCGCGGAGCCGGATAGTCCACTTCGGACAGCAGGGCACCGGCTGCCGCTCGCGCCCAGCTACGGCAAGGTCTACGGCGCCCGGCAGTTGGCTCGGCCCCTGTTCGTACCCGAGGCGCACGTACGCGCCGCCGCCGCGGACCTGATGGCGCTGCACGGTCTCGTGGCCGCGCTGCCGGACCGGCTGTACGGCGGCGACTGGGCGCGGCTCTGCGCCGAGCTGGGCATGGAGCCGCGCGCGGCGGCGCTCGCCGTGGCCGCAGTGGCGCGTGGTTCGACCCCGATCTACTGCCGGCCCGACCTGTTCTACGACGGCAACTCCTTCACGGTGCTCGAGCTCAACACCGGCAGCGAGCTCGGCGGGCCGGACTGGGCCGAGCTCAACCTGGGGTACCTGCGCGTGCCCGAGTTCCGCGCCTTCGCGGACGAGCACCGGCTCGGGTACGTCGACATCGGCGATCAGGTCGCGACCTACCTGCGGGCGCTGGCCGCACCGGTGACCGGTGGCGCGGATCCGGTGGTAGCCATGATTGACATTTCCGCCAACATGGCCCACTACCACGACCACTACCAGTCCTTCGTCGTGCACATGGCAGAGCGCGGCATCGACATCCGGGTCACCCACATCAAGGATCTGGTCACCGACCGCGACGGCAAGCTGACCGTGGGCGGCACACCCGTCGACGTGGCCATGCGGTACTTCACGCTCGAGGAGATCTGCGCGGACCCGCGGGCCGAGGAATGGCTCGCACCGGTGCTGCATGCGGACGAGGCCGGCAAGACCGCGTTCTTCGCCAGCCTGGATCACGGCATTTACGCTAACAAGGGCCTGTTTGCTCTGGTCTGCGGGCTGCGTGCGAGCGGCGGGCTGACGGCGGACGAGGCGGCCATGGTCGACCGGATCGTGCCCTGGACGGCCCGGGTGACACCGGAGATGTGGGACCAGTGCCGGATGGAGCAGCGCCGACTGGTCCTCAAGCCCTGCTCGGGCAGCAGTGGCGCCGGCGTGACCGCCGGGTGGGAGGTCTCGGCGGACGACTGGGAGGCCGCCTTCAAGCAGGCGTTCACCCGGCCGTACGTGGTACAGGAGCGGATCGAGCCGATGCTGGAACCGGTCCGGGACGGTGACACGATGCGGCAATGGGTTCCCGTCTACGGCATGTTCGTGTTCGCGGAGGGGTACGCCGGCTCCTGGGTGCGTACGCTGCCCGTCGAGGGTCGTGCGGTGATCAATCTCGATACCGGGGCGGTGTTCTCGGGCCTGTTCACGTTCCCCGATGAGTGAGTCAGCCGCCGCCCGCCCGGTCGTTGTGCTGGCCGAGCCGTTCTCGTCGGCGAGCCTCATCCCGCCGGCGCTGCGCAAGGCCGGCCTGTCCCCGGTGGCCCTCATCGACTCCCGGCTGTCCGGGATCGGGGTGCTCACCAGCTTCCAGGCCGACGACTACGACGCGGTGATCGACCATCGCGGCGACCTGGCCGCGACTATCGACCGGGCGCGGGCCCAGGGCCAGGTGGTGGGCGTGGTCCCCGGCACCGACCGGGTAGAGGAGCTGTGCGGCCAGCTCGCCGCGGTCCTCACCCCGGACCGGGTGAACGTGCCGGAGCTGGCCGGCGCCCGGCGCAACAAATACCTGTCCCACCAGGCCGTGGCCGCCCGCGGGCTGCCGATCCTCCGGCAGCTGTGCACGGCCGATCCGGACGAGATCGCCGGCTGGCTCGACCGGGAAGGGTTGACCGGCCACGACCTCGTGGTGAAGCCGGCCACCAGCGCCGGCACCGACGGTGTGGGCTTCGCACCGCGCGGCGTGGGATGGCGGGCGCTGCATGCCGGGCTGCTGGGCGCGGTCAACCGGTACGGCGCGGTGAACGAGCAGGTGCTGGTGCAGGAGTACGTGACCGGCACCGAGTTGGCGATCGACACGGTCAGCTTCGCCGGCCGGCATTCGGTGACCGACCTGCTGCGGTACCGCAAGGTGCACAACGAGCACGGGATGGCCGTCTACGACAGCGTCGAATGGGTGCCGTACGACACCGGCGCGTACGGCGAGCTGCTCGACTACGGGTTGGCCGCGCTCGACGCGGTGGGCCTGCGGTACTGGGCGGCACACACCGAGGTGATGCTGACCGCGGCCGGTCCCCGGCTCATCGAGATCAACCCGCGGCCGGCCGGTGCCATGAACCCGCTGGTCACCGAGATCGCCACCGGCACCAGCCAGGTGACCCGGATCGTCGACATCTGTGCCGGCCGGGGCCCGATGCTGCCGGCCGGGTTCGTGCTGCGCCAGCCGGTGATGGCCGTGTTCCTGATCGCGCACTCGTCCGGCGTCGTACGCAACGCGGAGATCTTCGACCGGGCGCAGGCCCTGCCGAGCTACCACTCCTCGGTGTACCTGGTCCGCAACGGCGACCGCGTCCAGGCCACCACGGATCTGGTGTCCAGCATGACGATGGGCTACCTCATCCTCGCCCACGAGCGGGTTGAGCAAGTCCATGCCGACCGCCAGGCCATCCGGCGGCTCGAGGCCGAGCTGGTCATCGAGCCGGACTGACGGCCAACGCCAGGCTGCCCAGCCGGTGGTACCGGGTACGGTGCGCCATCCAGGTGACCGCGCCGGCGAGCGCGGCCGCGGCCAGCCCGGTGGCGGGGCGCAGCGCGCCGAGGCCGATCAGCAGCGCGGCGGTGACGCCGTACGCCGCCACCGGTAGCGGGGTGGCCAGCAGCGGGTGCGCCGCGGCTGCCCGGACC
>JAEHDK010000668.1 GCA_016880465.1 Micromonosporaceae bacterium | reverse complement strand
CTACACGAAGGACCAGCAACCACAGATCGTCGCGGAGTGGAAGGCCACCGCCGCCCCGGCCGGCGCCGCGTCCGACCAGATCGACATCCCGCTGCGGCGGATCGCCGACAACCAGGCGAGCGGCGAGATCACCCTGCCGTCCGCCGGGAGCTGGGTGTTCCGCTTCACCCTGCGCCTGACCGAGACCGACCAGTCCACCGTGGTCGCGGCGGTGACGGTCCGCTAGGAAGGGCTGCGCTCAGTCCAGCACGCGGGCGGCGATCCGCCGCGGGCGCCGAAGGCCAACGCCTTTGCGGAGCGGTGGGTGCGCACGGTGCGGACCGAGTGTTTGGCCTGGGTGCTGGTCTGGAACCAACGCCACCTGGAAAACGTGTTGACCACCCACGTGGGGCATTACAACACCGCTCGGCCGCATCGGGGCATCGACCCCGATGCGCCCGCCGCCGACGCCCGCCGGTCCGGAGCAGATCCGGCGGATCGAACGGGTCGACCTCCTCGGCGGACTTGTCCACGCGTACCGCCACGCGGCCTGACCGCACTCCCCTCAGTCGCGCCCTCCCGGATTGCCGCCCCAGTCATCCCTGAAGGGGCGGGGCCTTGTCAACCCCGGTGGCCGGGCGGGTTGTGACCGGTTTCTCCCATTCCCGGCTCGGTGCGGACAAACGCCGGTGAGGAGTCTGGGTCAGGACTCGACCGAAGGTCGACCCGCGCAGCGGGCTTGGTCTTGACGCAGGTCCCGGTTGGGGTTGTCACGACGGACCACGACGAAGGAGACATCCCATGTCGCTTGTAGTCAAGCAGCGGCTTGGGATTCGCTTTGATGGTGTGCCCACCTAGTGCGACAGGCACAGCTCGTAGTGTTCGAGGTGAGGGGTCACACCGGGCGGCACAGGCGTCCGGGCCGCCTTGACGGCGGTGCCAAGGCGCGTTGTCGCCAGCGAGTCCAGGCGGCCCTCGGCCACGTCCCCGCACCGTCCACGGTGGCGCCAAAACTTTGGTATGTTTTCGGCGTATAACACCGGAAATAGCAGCTCAGAGGGTTTGTTTTGGCTGGTCAGAGCATGTGTGCCCCCCGGCAGTGTGCCCCCGGCCGTGTCTGAGTTCAGGACTATGGAGCGCAGGTGTCTCAAGACATCGTGAACACGTTGGGTCGGAGGTCTGGGCGATGTCGTTGGCGCTGTTGCTGGTTGCCGCGGTGCGGGTCAGGCTCAGTGCAGCATCGACACCGTCGCCGCCTGGGCCCTCATCGGCTTCGGCCTACGGCTCGCCCTCGCCGGAGTCCCCGTAACCCGACACGTAACGCGGCGACGCGGTGAACGATCGACTCAGCGAATGGAACAGCCGGCTCACCGCGCGCCCCGGCCGCTGGCACCGCGCGAAGACACCTGGTCATCTGAACAAGATGGCAAGCCATCGAGGGTGCCTGTTTCGCCCGGATATTCATATCAGGTAGACCCCGGCGGGACCGGCGTAACTCATCGGTCCACCCTCAGCCGATAGGGTGATTGGTTTGTCGCCGGTCCGTCGTCGCCGCTGACCGCCCGAGGACATCGCGTCCACACCGACCTGGCGGAAAGCCGACGGCGATCATTGCCAGTACCGATGGTAATATAGCCGCACTCCTTCGTTAATGATCGATTCGTGCGTTGCGTTCAGCAAGCCCACCCGCCTGTATCTGCCATGCTCGTGATCCACGCACTGAGCTGGAGCGAACGTGATCAGGGTCTTCATCCTGGCCGGCGTGCGGCTGTACCGTGAAGGACTCGAGCGGTGGCTCGGGTCCACGGGGACAGTGTCGGTGGTCGGCGTGGCGGCGGCGCCGGCGGAGGCGATGGAGTTGATGGCCGCGCTCCAGCCCGACGTGGTCCTCCTCGATCTGGGTCGGGCAACGAGCCTGCGCGTCGCGCGCGACATCCGCGGCACGATACCCACGACGAAGGTGATCGCGCTTGCCGTGTCCGGGGTCGGCACGGATGTGATCGCGTGCGCCGAGGCCGGGATACGTGGCTACCTCACCCGCGACGGTACGCTTTCCGACCTCGTCGAGACGATCGAGTATGCGGCGCGAGGTGAGACGCTCTGCCCGCCTCATGTGACCGCGGACCTGTTCGAGCGGCTCGCCGTGGTGGCCTCCGCGGGCCTACCGCAGCCCGCCGCCGAAGCGTCGTTGACCGCGCGCGAGACGCAGATCGCAGAACTGATCGAGCGAGGACGGTCGAACAAGGAGATCGCGCGGTCTCTCTCCATCGCGTTGCCCACGGTCAAGAACCACGTTCACAACGTGCTGCGGAAGCTTCAGGTGGAGCGCCGTACGGATGTCGCTGGTTACGTACGCCGGTTTGTTGTCGCGGGCTGGCGACGCTAAGAGCGCCCGTCAATAGGCTCCGACCTGGGCAGGCTCGGCGCCCAAAATCGTTCGCCTCGATCCGGGCCAGAGCATGATCGTCACTGTGCGGGCATGCTCAACAGTCGCCTATTGACGATCTCTCTAAGACTAGGTCGCGCTCTCTAAGACTAGGTCGCGGATAGATCCCCGTGCGGAACACGGTCTATATCGAGGTCTGGATCCCGCCTGGATCCAGGGATCAGCCGGGACTGGATCGCTTTTGAATCCCGCCGGTTCATTCGGCGTCCGTACCGGAGAACAGAGAATCAAGGAGGTCTACGCACCGGGAGAGGGTGCCCCTTTGGTGAAGCGCACCCGAGTCTTGCTGTTGGGAATGCCGACGATGTTGCGCCAGATTGTCCGGGAAGCCGTCGCGACCGTGTCCGACATCGACATCGTCGGAGGGGTCCCGGGCTCCCTGGACGACCTGGACAAGGTGATCGCCGCAAGACCTGACGTCGTCGTCGTCGGTCGAGAGGAAGCCTCCGATGCAGCAGTGGCTCGGCTGCTGCGCGAGCGCCATGGTGTCCGGGTGCTGGGCATCTCGTCAGACGGTGCGCAGACAACGCTGTACGAGATGCGGCCACACCAGGTACCGCTCGGCGAACTAGGTCCGGCAGCGCTGGCAGCCGTTATCCGCGGCCCGGGTCGCGAACCATGAGCTCGATCCCGGTCGACGCGATGGCCGACGCGGCCCAGTGGGTCGCGGTCCAGGCCGACGGGGTCACGCCATCGACCGATCTCGCCATGCACAACGAGACGGTCATCGTCGGCGACGGTTCCGACGGGGTGAGCGCCCGGGTGACGGCGAATGCGGCGGCGACCGGGCACGCGCTGCGCCGGACGATTCCCGCGGTCGATATCACCGACTATCCCGAGCTGCGCTTGTCGATCCGGGCCGACCGGGTCGCCGGCTCCGGCGGTGCGCCGTTCTTCCTCGAGCTGCGCCTCGGGTCGGCCGCGGTACCGCTGTCGGATCCCAACAACCACTGGCACCGGCTGCTGCCGGTCCGCCGAGTCCACATCTGGGAGATCGCCCGGCTCAGCACCGATGACCTCGCTCCTGGCATCGCCAGCGGGCTGAGCGCGATCCAGCTGCGCTGCGTGGACGCCTCGCGCCCATTCACCGCGTACCTGGACGACCTGGTGGCCGTGTCACCACAGATGCTCGCCGACGCGGACCGCGCCTTCGAGGACCGCCTCGCCGGGATTACGGTCGGCGGCACTGCGGCGCCGGCGGCGGTCCGGACACCTGCGGAGCCGGCACCGGCCGGCCCGGCGCTCGACATCTTGCATATCGACGTGCGGCACGCGCCGGATCGGGTACGCGACGTGCGGCGGCTGCGGGACTTCACGGTCGAGGGTGCCCGGCTGGCGCCGCTCGGCATCCCGTACGACATCGACTATTCGGTGGCGGCGGTGGCCGCGACGCGCGACGCCCAGGCGGCGCTGATCGAGGCGGTGCTCGACCGGATAGGACCAGTCGACGAGCTGGTCGTCGCCGGCGAGCGGTTGCCCACCGAGCTGGTGTGGATCGCCCGGCGGGACCGGCCGCACAGCGTGGCCGGGGACATCCCAATCCTGCATTACCGGGTTGGGGTCCGCGGCCCGTCGGTGGCCGGGCAGCCGGTGCGGGACGTAAGCGAACTGCTCCTCATCGCGGACCAACGGGAGACGGCATGACCTCAGCACTGGTAAACACCTGCACTCGGCCGGTCGAGCTGCACCTGGCGGCAGGCGTGGTGGTAGTACCGCCACTGTCCACTATCGACTGTACGGCCGAAGACCTTGCCCTGGGCCAGGTCCAGGCGTTGTTCCGCAGCGGCGTGCTCGCGCTTCGGCCCGCAGCCGAGCCTGCGGGGGCCGCGCCTGAGCCGGCGACTGAGCCTGAGCCGGCGGCGGAGCAGGCGACGGCTGGGCCGGCAACCGCAGCGGACGCGTCAGACGCAGCGGACCCGAGCGAGTCCACTGTGGAGCATCCGGCCGGGAAGCGGCCGAGCAACCATACGGCTCAGAGCTAAGGAGATCGCAATGGCCTTCAACGTCGGCGTCAACGTCGTCGAGGTCGACGGTGCTAGCGCGCCGTCGATCACCGGTGCAGCTGTCTCGGTCGGCGCGTTCAACGTCGTGACCCTGCGCGGGGTACCCAACCAACCGGCCCGGGTGACGAGCTTTGTCCAGTTCGTCGAGCGCTTCGGCGGCCACTTCACCGGCGGGCTGGGCGCCTACCTGGTGCGGGGCTTCTTCGACAACGGCGGCCAGGTCGCCTACGTGAACCGGATCGTGGATCCGACTCCCGGCACCGGCGCGGCGCCCGCGGCGCGTACCCTCAACGACGCCGGAAACGCCGCGACGCTCACTGTCGAGGCCGGCTATCGCGGCCAGGTCGACCCCGGGGTCTGGGGCCGGAAGGTCTACCTGCGGGTCCGGCACAGCTCCTCGGCGCAGAGCCGGCTGCGCGAGACGGCGCCGGCCACGATCTCAGGTACCGCACTCGCCGCCACGGTCAACATGTCCGCGCTGCCGGCCCTGTCGGTGCGGGTGGACGGTACGGCCAGCCCCACCGTGCTCAGCTTCGCTGCCAGCGACTTCGCCAACCCGGCGGCCGCGACCCAGGAGGAGATCCGCAACGCGATCAACCGCCAGACCAACCAGCTGGTGTGCTCGATCGGCGGCGCCGCCAACAACCAGCTGGTGCTGACCTCCACCGGTGAGGTGGCCCGGTTGACCGGCGACTGGACCGGGCTGCAGGTCACCGCCGCCAACGCCACCCTCGGCTTCAGCGTGATGGCCTCGCCGACCCAGGGCACCCCGGCGGCGTTGGGCGCGGGCGGCACCCAGCTGGGCCGGCCCGGAGACTTCAGCGCGGGTGACGCGGTCGTCATCACCGACGGCACCACCACCGACCGGGCCAAGGTGCTCTCGATCAACCCCGACACGGGCGCGGTGACCTGGACGCCGAATCTGGCCAACGCGGCGGCGTACACCAACCTCCGGCTGGTCACCGTGGGCACGGCCGAGTTCGACCTGCTGGTCGCCAGCGGTACCGGCGACGACGAGCAGGTGGTGGAGACGCACGCCGGCCTGTCGATGGAGTCCGACCTGGCCAACTACGCCCCGCGGGTGGTGAACCATGCGCTCACCGGGTCGCGGCACATCCGCCTCACCGACGTGGGTACGCCGAGCCCGGCCGCCGACCGGCCGGCGGTGACCACCGGGTACGTGCCGCTGCTGGGCGGCGCCGACGGGACCCCGACGGCGAACCACTTCATTGGGGACGAGGCCGCCGGTACCGGCTTCCACGCGTTCAACGCATACGACGTCCAGCTGGTCTGCACCGAGCGCACCGACAGCGCGATCGTCACCGCCGGGCTGGCGTACTGTGCGGGGCGCGGCGGCGCGATGCTGGTGGCCGCCGTACCGGAGGGGTACGTCGGGGGTGGCCAGGCCGTCGCCTACGGCCAGTCGCTGCAGTCGAAGAAGGCGTACGGCGCCCTGTACGGGCCGTGGATCATCGTGCCCGACCCGATCGGCCTGGGGCCCAACCCGCGGATCTCGATCCCTCCGGTGGGCCACGTGATGGGGGTGTACGCCCGGATCGAGACGACCCGCGGGATCTGGAAGGCGCCGGCCGGCGACGAGGCCAACCTGCTCGGCGTGCTGGACGTGGAGACCCGGCTCTCCGACGCCGACCACACCGACCTGGTGGTCAACGGCAGCGTCAACGGGATCCGGGCGGTCCCCCGGGCCGGCATCGTGGTGGACGCGTCGCGCACGCTGAGCACCGATCCGCGGTGGCGGTACGTCAACGTCCGGCTGCTGTTCAACTTCGTCAAGAGCAGCCTCAAGGACGGGCTGCGCTTCGTCCGCCAGGAGCCGAACCGGGACTTCCTCTGGAACGCGGTCAAGTTCGGCACGGTCACCCCGTTCCTGTTGGGGCTGTGGCGGCAGGGCGCGTTCGGCACCGGGTCGCCGGAGCAGACCTTCGCGGTGATCGTCGATGAGACCAACAACCCGCCGGACCAGGTCGAGCAGGGCCGGCTCACGGTCGAGGTCTATTTCTTCCCGTCCCGACCCGCCGAAACCATCGTGATCATCGTCGGCCAGCAGCCCAGCGGCGGCACGGCCAGGGAGGCGTGAACCATGCCCAAGGTTGGTGACTTTTTCGAAAGCCTCCGGGCTACCGAATTCGTCCTGGTGGTCGACGGGACGGAGAGCCCCGGGGTGAGCAAGGTGACGGGACTGAGCGAAGGTGAATGGGACACCGTCGACCAGCCCGATGGCGGGTCGGAGCACATCTACAAGCTGTCCGGCGCCAAGGTGCACTTTGATTCGCTGACCATCGAGCGGTACGTCGACGGCAGCAACCAGGACCAGCGGTTCCGGGACTGGTGGCGGCGGACGTTCCACCTCAACGCGCCGGTGCAGGGTGGGTCCAAGGTGCGCAAGAACGGAATGATCATCAAACGCCACCTCGGCGAGGACGTGCTGCGGTTCGCCTTCTACGGCGCCTGGGTCAAGTCGTCCAAGTTCAGCGACCTGGAAGCCGGTTCCACCAACCTGTTCATCCAGACCATCGTGCTGGAGCACGAGGGACTCGAGAGGGTGGATTGATATGACCATCGCCACCGACGCCGCCCGGTCCATCGCTCCGGCCGGGCCGTCCACCGCCCGCGAGGTCGAGGTCACCCTGCCGGTGGGGTACCCCGACTCGGAAGGGCGGGTGCACCGGCAGGTCACCCTCCGCAAGATGACCGGCCGGGACGAGGCCCTGCTGGCGGATCCGGCCAACCAGCGCAACGGCGGCCGGCTGGTCACCGCGCTGCTGCACAGCTGCGTGACCCGGCTGGGCGACCTGGATCCGCTACGGCGTACCGACATCGAGACGATGTACTCGGTGGACCGCAATTTCCTGCTGATCCGCTTGCGCGCCTTCACCTTCGGCGCCGAGTTGCGCGCCGGGTACCATTGCCCGGGCTGCGGCCACCACTTCGAGCAGACCGAGGACCTCGACGCGTTGCCCACCCGGGTGCTGCCGGACGGCGAGTCGCCCGAGGAGATTATCGTCGACCTGCGCGACGGGTACCTCGATCGCGACGGTACGGTGCACACCGCGATGCGGCTGCGGCTGGCCCGCGGCGACGACGAGTCGGCCGCCGCGCCGCAGATGCGCAAGAACGCGTCCCTCGGCAAGAACGCCTTGCTGGCCCGTTGCCTGCGGTCGCTGGGTGACCTGCCGCCGCACCGGTTGGACGCGCTGGGCACGAAGATCCTGGCTGACCTGACGATGACCGACCGGCGGCTGATCGACCGGGCCTTCAACGATGCGGCACCGGGCATCGACCTGATCCGCGAGCTGGACTGCCCGTCCTGTGACCACCACTTCCGGGCCAGCCTCGACATGACGCATTTTTTAGCGCCGGAGTGAGCCTGGAGCAGCTTCGTCGCGAGGTGTTTTTCCTCGGCTACCACCTGCACTGGTCGTGGACCGAGCTGATGGACCTGGATACCGCGGAGCGCCAGGAGTTCGTCCGGCTGCTGGTGGAGCAGATCGACCGGGAGAACGCCCAGATCGAGGCCGGAAGGAGGTGACCGGATGCCGCTGGCGCTGGTCCTGCAGGACATGGTCCGTACCCTGCGCGCGGCGAGTACGGGACTCATGCCCTGGCTCGACATCGCCTCGAACGAGGCGACGATCGTCGAACGCGCCCGCGGTGCCTTCCTGGTGCACTGGTTCGGCACCCGGCTGCCGTTCGAGGGCCTGAGCCTGCGCGCGCACATCGTCAACATCGCCGCCCTGGACAAGCAGTTCCTCGCCGCCCAGCGCTCGGTGCCGGAGAGCCCGGGCGGGCCGAACCAGACCGAGCCGCTGCTCGGCTTCGCCGGCATGCTCACCGGGGTCATGATGAGCCCGGTCGGCGCGATCGCCGGGGCCAGCCTGCTGCTGCGGTTCAGCGAGTTCGGCATTGGCGTACTGCTGAAGGCCCTGGTCTGGGTCGCCCTGCCGGGGCTGCTCATTCTCGGCTTGGTGCTGGCCCCCGCCGGCACCGCAATCCTGGTCGGCGGCGGCCTGTCGCTGGCCGGGATCGGCGCGGTGTTGGGTGTGGTGCTGGCCAACCGGCGGGATGTCCGGGCGATCTTCGATCTGTTCGGTTCGCTGGCCCGGCTGATGAACGCGGGCGTCATCCTGCTCAACCAGATGCTGGGCCCGCGGGAGGCGATTCGCAACCCGTTGCTACTCAAGCTCCTCGACGTCGCCGACCGGCTTGCCGCACTGTTCGGCCAGATACTCGGCGCGGTGGCCGTCGTCGTGGTCAAGGTCGGCCCGATAATGCAGCCGGTCGCCGAGACGCTGGTCGGGCTCGGCAAGCTGGCCAGTGCCACGTTCGCCGCGCTGGACACGATCATCTCCGGGCTGCAGCATCACCTGGCTGAGCTGGGCACCGGCGGCCGGATGTCGTTCGGCGTGCTGGTGGCCCGGGTGATCGCGGTGGTCAAGCAGCAGGCCGTGCTCATCCGGGACACCCTGTTCCACCAGCTGGATGTGCTCATCGAGGTGTTCAGCCAGGTGGCCACCACCATGGGCTCGGCCCTGGGTACCTTCGCCGACCAGCTTGGTGTGTTCCTCCGCGAGCTGTTCACCTCCCACCCCTTCGTCAAGGTGCTGAAGGCGTTCAAGACCCAGATCGACGCCATGGTCACCGCGTTCAGCGCGCCCCCTCCGCCGCCGCCTCCCGGCGCACCGGCGCCGCCCCCACCGGAGCCGAGCGCGCTGGAGCCGTTGCTGAAGGCGTTGCCTCACCTGCCACCGATCCCGACGTTCCCGTCGACTCCGACCCTGCCCGACGAGGCCAGGTTGAAGAAGGAGCTCGGCGCCGCGGCCGTGCCCGGCCTCAACCTCGACGCCATCGAACTCGCAGCGGCCGGGCTGGGCGGCGAGGTCGCGCCGATCGAGCTGGGGGCCGAGGCCCGTGCCGCGGTACGCCGGGCGGGCCGGCGGCCGAGCGTGTTCGCGCGGGAGCGGCGTGCGCTGGAGCAAAAGTACGGGCCACTGGACAAGGCACTGGAGCTCAACCGGGCTCAACTTGACCAGTTCCGGGAGGCGTTCAGCGTGATCGTCGGCCGGGTCCTGCCGCCAGAGCTGCGGGCCACGGCCGCGCCACAGCTCGCCGCCGTCCTCGCCGCCGTTGACGAGAAGGTGTACGGGAAGCCGCACCGCGACGTGGATCCGGACCGGTTGCCGGTACTGGATCTGCCCGACAACGACCGGCTGCGGCCGGTGGTGAAGAAGCTGCGGCTACGCATGCCCGGGGCACCGCTCGGCACGGTCCGCCGGTTCGAGGCGCTGCTGACCGAGCGCTTGCAGCGGCAGGAGTACCGGGTGGATGCGTCGACTCCCGGTGTCCCGGCGGCGGGGGAGCGGTGAGATGCCGATCGACTTCGCCGCCATCGCCGAGCGCTTCGCCGCCGCGTTCGCCGCCCAGCTGCGGGCCGCGACCGCCGCCCAGCGCGGGTTCGCCCCGGCCCTGGAGAAGCGCCGTACCGCCGGCCGTGACATCGAGCTGGCGACCAAGGACTTCCCGATCGTGCGGTTCTACAACGGCGCGGTGTCGCTGTGGCTGGAACCCGGTCAGCGGGCCGTGCTCACCGCCGCCCCGCCGCCGCCATCCTTCGGTGAGCAACTGACCCGCGGCGGGCTGGGCTTCCTGAAGGGCCTGGGCCTCGCCGTAGAGCCGTTCCGGTCGGACAGCCAGGAGACGGCCATCCCCCGCCTGCTGTCCGCCGTCGACAAGGCGGTGGCCGAGGTCGAGGCGTCGGTCATGCGGTTCGCCCGGCCGAAGAAAACGATGTTCAACCCGGACGAGCGTACCGCGTCGGATCTGTTCGGGCTTGCCGCGCTGGCGTTCCGGGCGCTGTCCGAGGCGAGCCGCACGGGCGGCGAGATCGAGCGGTTGGTCAAGCAGCTCCGGGGCACCATGCACGTGCTGGGGATCACGCCGAAGGACGAGATACCGCCTCCGCTGACCCTGAGCGAGGCCCGGCGGCGGGCCGTGGCCGAGGCACCCGACCCGATCGCCCGCTCCCTGCCCGACCAGCTCGACGCTGCTGCGTACCAGCTGATCGGTGCCGTGGTGATCGTCGGGGCATTGCCCCAGATGATCACGATCCTGCTGGAGGGGATGTCCATCCGGATCCGGATGGTGTTGCTGGACGAGTTCACCGCCATCGAACGGATGGTGTACGACCTGCGCGGCGACTTCTTCGAGGCGATGTTCGCCGGGATCGTCGGGCTGGCCGACCGCGGGGTCCGCCTGGTCCTCGGCGGGTACCAGGTTATCGCCGCGAACGTGACCTTCCAGCTGAAGCTGTGGCGCGCGTTCGGCACCGAGCTGACGCTCGGCATCCGGGACTTCATCATCTTCTTCGCCGACTACTTGCGCGACTGGATGCGGTTCCTGCGCGCGCTGACCGGATTGTTCAACGTGCTGGTCAACTTCGACCTGACCGAGCTGCTGCGCAAGAAGATCGGTTTCCTGGTCGGCGGGATCCCGGCGTTCAGCCTCGGCGACCTGCTCGACCGGCCCGGGTTGCGGGTCAACCTCGGGCTGCGGGACACGCTGCTCAAGGTGATCGACGCGGCCGAGCTTGCGGTGCCCCCGATCGTCGATGTCTTCACCGACTACCCGGACCGCCAGTTCGAGCGCGCCCGCTGGCTGGTAAACGAGCTGTTCCCCGGCCCATCCCTACCGCCCGGCATCCTCGGCACGACGTACGCGGGGGCACCGCTGATCCCGCAGCTGGTGGAGGCCGCGCCGCTGACGTTCCACTCGGACTTCCCCGATGTATCCAAGACGCTGTTCGGCGGCGGCCGGAAGGAGCGGCTGATCGGGGTGGTCAACCGGCTCGAAGGAGCGGTACGGGGCGGGGTGCGCGGGGCGCTGAACGAGACCGGTAAGGGCCTCGACGATCTGGCCACCGAGTTCAGCAAGGGCGCGGCGCGGGCGGCCGACGTGCGGGCCGGGGGCAAGCTGGCCCGGATCGGTCCACAGTCGACAGAACTGGCCGAGCGGGTCTTCGGCCCGGAGGTGACCCGCGAGCGGGAGGCCCGCCGGCGGGAGGACCCGCTGGCCCGGGCGTTCGAGTCGTGGCTGGCCACCGGCGGGTTCTTCACCATCGGCGCGGTGATCGACGGCTACGTCGCCGGGCTGGCGGCGCACTGGCGCGAGCAGGTCGCCGAGGGTACCGAGCTGACCGCGCCGATCACCGCCACCTCGCCGCACATCCTGCGCCGCCGCGCCACCGTCGGGAAGGTCGTGCTGCCCCGGCTCACCCTGCGCGCGGCCCGCGGGCGGGTCTTGGACGAGGAGCTGGCCGACGCGGTGGCAACGTACTTCGCCACGGCGGTCCGGGACGCGTACGCCGCCGGCCGGCAACGGCTGGGCGAACTTGCCGATGCCGGGGGGCGGTGAACGTGGAAGACGATCTGATCACCCACATCGGTCTGCTGCTGACCCAGACCCGGTTCGCCCGCCGCGCGCTGGAGGACATCGAGCGGGCGACCTCGACCTACGCCACGTTCGCGTTTACCTCGGTGATTTCCGCCGGTCCCCGGTTCGGTGCGCCGCCGCTGGTCGATGGCGCGCTGAAGGTACACGTGGTCAATATTTCGGACCTGGCCCCCGGCGGAGGCTTCGGCTCGTTCCTGGAGGGTCTGCTCGGCGGCGTCGGCCGGTTCGTCGGCAACCTGGCCGGCGGTATCGTCGGCGGCACGATCAGCTCGGTGTCGCTGATCGCGGCGCTGCCGACCATCCACAGCATCGCCATCCGGATCGAGCGCATCCTGCAGATGCTCGGCATCGCCTCGCCGGCCAAAGCTGGCGAGCCGCCACCACCCGAGCGGGGCGCCCCGGTCGGCGGCCCGCCGCTCGCCACCCAGCTGGAGACGATCCGCACCGCCGTGGACAGCCTGACCGGACTCTTCCTCGCCGCCGGTGGCGACCCGGAGCGGGCGGCCAAGGTATCGAACCTGCCCAGTACCCCGGAGGGCGAGCGTTGGCAGAAGCTGGCGGACAGCACGACGGTGATGCTGAACGCACTCAGCCGGGTGGTCGACGGGCTGATCATCGCGATCCCGGTCGCGCTGGGCGCGGTGGCGTCGCTGATCTCGCGGCTCGGCGACATCCGGCTTGCCATCGCGGAGACGCTGCAGTTCGCCCTGCGCAACGCATTGTTGCTGCGCGGGGTGGTGGCGGTGGTCGTGTTCGACACCCTGGCGATGGTCGCGCGGGTGGCCGCGAGCGTGGTCCGCACGCTGGCCACCACGCTCGACGGGATCCTGTCCGCGGCGTTCGACACCATCCGCGAGGCGCTGCTCGCGGTGCTCCAGCTCGGTGCCGTGCTCGGCCAGGCGGTGAAGTCCACAGTGGACGCTCTGCTCAACTGGCTGGTACCGACCGTCGACGCGATCCTGCGCAACCTCGCCGACCTGCGCGCCTTCCGGGTACTCACGCACGTGATCCGGATCCTGCCGGCGATCCTGCCGCCGATCTTCGAGCTGAAGAACGACCGGCCACTGCCGGGGAAGCAACTCAAGGCACTCGAACGCGCCTCCAAGCTGCCCTTCCTACCCGCGCTCACCTCCGGGCCGGCACGCAAGCCGGGTGCGGCCCCGCCGGCCCCGCTGAAGCCGCCAGCGTTCCCGGACTTGGGCAAGATGCTCACCGACGAGGACCTCACCAAGAAGGCCACCGGGGCGCTGGACCGGATGGAGCAGGTGACCGCGGACGGACTGCGCATCATCAAGGACACCGGCGAGGGCGGCCTGCGGTCGCTCGGTTCCCAGCTCGACGCGGCCGCGGCCAGCGAGGCGAAGCTGTCCGACGCGACCCTCGCCGCCCAGCTGACCACGGTCCAGCAGCAGTCCACCGAGCTGGCGTCGAAGCTGGTCGTCGGGGAGCGGATCACCCCGAAGACCGGGCTGGAGACGATCGCCGACGCGTACGAGCGCTGGCTCAGTGGCGGCGGCCTGAACACCCTGCTCGGCACCATCACCCGACACTTCACCAGCGAAGAGGGGCAGGCCGGCATCCCGCGGCGGATCGTCGAGGGCAGCCAGGACCGGCCGCGCGCCACGGTGCAGATAGACGAGGTGATCATCGAGGTCGAAGGCTCCGGCTTGTACCTGCTCAGCCCGCAGCCGGGCCAGGGGCCACCCGGGTCCGGACCGCTCGGCCCGGGTGACTTCCCAGTCCCGCCGGACCGGGACGACATCGAGAAGTACAGCCGGATGTGGTTCGACTACAACCTGCGCGGCGGCAGTAGCCGGCTGCCCGTCCCCACCTAGGAGTCCGCATGCCCCGGAAAACCGGCTACCTGGCCAACATCACGAACATCCCGCCGCTGATCTTCCGGTTCCAGTTCAACCCCGAGCTGCTGTCGGAGAAGAAAAGCTACACCTACCGGGAAGCCAACAACTTCGGCGCGTGGAAGTTCGACCGCACCGCGGAGGCCAGCGGCGTGGTCCCCACCATCTTCGGCATCCTCGACGACCTCAAGGAGTTCGGCAGCCTGCTGGTCGGTACGAAGCCGCTGGAGGCCGACGCCGGCAAACCCCGGACGTTCGCGCTCGACTTCGTGTTGGACGCTCGGTCACTGCCGGACATCCCGACCAAGGAGGCCGGTACCCCGATCGAGGGCGACAAGCGCTTCGGCGGCCGGATCGAGCCGAGCCTGGCCGTCCTGCGGTCCTTCATGAACCCGTCCTGGGACCTGCTCAGCGACATCCTGGCCTGGCTCGGGCCGAAGAAGTTCTGCCCGCCCACCCGGCCACCCACCTGCAACCTCAAGCTCGGCGACATCGACCTTGAGTGCGTGATGACCGACCTGAATATCAAGGTCACCAAGTTCAAGCCGGATCTGAGCCCGGAGCGGGCCGAGGTCAGCCTCACCCTCAACGAGCAGACCCACTCGATCGCCACCAGCCTCGACTCGATCGGCCGGATCGTCGAGGTCGCCAAGTCGTACGGGCAGCTGGAGACCTCGGACGTGGTGCAGGTACTGCCCGGCGCCGGGCTAGTCCAGTCCATCTTCGAGCTGTAGGAGGGCGAGCGTGGCTGTCCCGATCACATCCCGGTACCGCGGGCTCGACGTGTACGTGGCCGTCGACGCCACCGGTACCCCGCACCCGACGGTGGCGATCCGCCGCTACGCGGCGCCGGCGCCGGATGCGGTGAGCTACCAGCACCGGGTCACCGGCCTCGAAGGCATCGAGGATCTGGCCTGGCGCTTCTTCTCCAACAGCGAGACGTGGTGGCGGGTCGCCGATGCCAACCCGCTGATGTTCCCGCTGGACCTGCACCCCGGCGACGTGGTGGCGGTACCGACCACCGGGCAGCCCGGCCGGGTCAGCCGGGAACGGGTGTTCTGATGGCGCCCAAGGATGAGGCCGCGATCGGCGAGCTGCAGGTCAGCGTCGACCTGCGGGACTGGCGCGATGTCTCCGCCCCGGTGCAGTCGATCGAGGTTGAGGACCACGACACGCTCACCGACAAGGCGACCATCGTGCTCGACGACCACACCGGAGCGCTGGCCAGCGTGCACTTCGAGGGGCTCTACGTCCGGGTGGCGCTGGGTTGGCAGGCGGAGTCCGCGTCCACGACGATCTTCGAGGGCCAGGTCACCGGCAACCGGGTGCTCGCCCAGGTCGAGGGGCAGAAGATCGAGCTGACCGCGCTCGACTTCACCTACCTGATGACCCGCCACCCGTACGAGCCGATGGAGTGGAAGGTCGGGGAGCGGCCGAGCGAGGTGCTGCGCCGGATCGCCGCCCGGCAGGACTACCACCTCACTGTGGAGCCGGACAACGTCGCGCCGACCGACGACGCGCCGCTGGCCGCCGAGCGCGCCCGCCGGCCGGCCGGCAACCTCAACGAGTGGCAGTTCGTCCTGCAGGAGGCGCAGCGGCAGGCCTGCCGGACCTTCGTCGAGTTCAGCGAGAAGACCAAGACATCCAAGTTCTTCTTCGTACCGATCGAGCGGCTCGCGGCGGCCGAGCCGATCGGGGATCTGCGGTACTGCCGGGGAATCGGTGAGCTGATCCAGTTCGACTACGAGCGGATCAGCTCCGGAGCCACGCCGGCGCTGTCGGCCAGCTCCACCGACTCGGCCACCGGCGACCAGGTGAACAAGAAGGCGCCGCCCAGCCTGCCGCCGGAGCCGTTGCCGCCGCCGGACACCGACCGCAACGTCAGCTCGGGGCAGCGCACGGCGGTCGAGGCGCTGGTCGAGCTGTCGGCGGCCGCCGCCGCCCGGGCGAAGCCGCCGCAGGGGCGGGTGACCGGGCAGGCCGGCGACCCGAAGGCCGCGGCGGAGAAGGTCAAGCCAGACCCGACCCGCCAGCTCGGTCTGCAGGGCCGCGGTACGGCGGTGGGCAACGTCCAGCTGCGGGCCAAATCGAAGGTACGCATCACCGGCGTCGCGCCGTGGGCGGAGGGGGAGTGGTACCTGTCGAAGGTCAACCACGTCTACAGCCGGGAACGGGTCAACAACAAGTACCGGTCGAGCTACTTCACCAAGATCACCGCGACCAGATGAACCAGGGGGAATGGTGTTCACGGATGAGCTGAGCCGGCACGTCGGCCGTTACTACGGCAAGTTCCGCGGCAAGGTGACGCACAACGTCGACGAGAAGCACCAGGGCACGCTGGTGGTCACGGTGCCGGACGTGTTCGGGCCCGAGGTCGAGGTGGTGGCCCGGGCGTGCATGCCGTACGGGCACTTCTTCGTGCCACCGATCGGCGCCGACGTGTTCGTGGAGTTCGAGGCCGGCGACCCCGAGTACCCGCTCTGGGTCGGCGCCTGGTACACCGAGGGCGCTGCTCCGGCGCAGGCACAGGTCTCCCCGCCGGACCACCGGGTCATCCAGACCCCGGCCGGGCACACCATCGAGATCGTCGACACCGAGGGCGAGGAGCGCATCCTCATCCGGCACCCCAGCAACGCGTTCGTGTCGATCGACCCCAACGGCAGCGTGCTGGCCGCCAACGCGAAGGGCTCGCACCTGCATCTGGATGCCGAGAACGGTACGGCCACCGTGGTCCAGCAGGACGGCAGCCAGATCGCCATGGCGGACAAGGGCATCAGCCTGGTCAACGCGGCCGGTACCACGATCAACGTGGTCGACGACACGGTCCACATCGCCGGAACGAACGTCGTCCTCGGGGTGACCTCGGTCGCCCTGGGCAAGGGGGCCAGCGAGCCCACGCTGATGGGGAAAGCCTTCTCGACCATGTGGGACCTCATGCTGACCCACACCCACACCCCACCGGCCGGGCCAATCGCCGTCCCGCCGGTAGCGGCGTTGAAGCTGCTCCCGGGCGTGCACCTCACCAACGCGGTCAAGGTGACGTGATGTCCAGTTGCAGCTTCCCCCCATTCCCGGATATCGCGGTGCCGATCCCGGCGGTTCCGAACATGCCGTTGCCGCCGGTGCCGGGTCCGCCGTCGTTCACGCCGCCGGTGTTGCCGGGGTTGCCGGTGCCGCCGTTCCCGGCCATTGCGGTGCCGGATCTGGCGATTCCCAACATGCCGTTGCCGCCGGTGCCGGGTCCGCCGTCGTTCACGCCGCCGGTGTTGCCGGGGTTGCCGGTGCCGCCGTTCCCGGCCATTGCGGTGCCGGATCTGGCGATTCCCAACATGCCGGTACCGCCGATCCCGGCGTTCACCCCGCCCGGTCCGCCGGACTGCCCGCTCGACTGACTGTCCACCGTGTACAGAGGAGGCCGCTATGGCAGAGCCCCGAGGGGCCGCTTTCCCGTTCCGGCTCGATCCGCAGACCGGCGGGGTGGCCTGGGCCAGCGGCGCGGACAAGATCCGCGAGAACCTGCGGGTGCTGCTCGGTACCCGGCTCGGTGAACGGCCGATGCTGCGGGACTTCGGTACCCGGGTCCACTCGCTGGTGCACGAGCCGGACGACGACGTCACCGCCGACCTGCTGCGCAAACAGGCGCACGAGGCGGTGGTGCGGTGGGAGCGGCGGGTGATGGTCACCCACGCCCGGCTCGAACGCCGCGAGGGCGAGCTGCGCTTGGTCCTCAACTATGTCCACAGTGACCGGCCAGTGGCCGCCGAGATGATCATCCCGCTGATCTGAGGAGGCACCGATGACCGCGCCGGCGCCCGCCATCGACTACACCGACAAGGACTTCCGCTCACTGCGGGCGGCCATGCTCCGGCTTGCCCAGCAGCGGCTGCCGGAGTGGACCGACCAGTCCCCGGCCGACCTCGGCATGCTGCTCGTCGACCTGTTCGCGTACGTGGGCGACGTGGTCCTGTACTACCAGGACCGCATCGCCAGCGAGATGTTCCCATCCACGGCCATCGAGCGGGCCAGCGTGGTCGACCTGCTCCGGCTGATCGGGTATGAGCTGTCGACGGCGAGCCCGGCCAGCGCCGATCTCACCCTGACCTTCCCCACCCCGCCGGCCCCGCTGACGGTCGTGCTCCCGCACGGCGCCCGGTTCACCACCGGGCCGGCCGGCGGCGCGCCGGTGGAGTTCACCTACCTCGGCCCCGACCTGGCCCTGGCGCTGCTCTCCGACCAGTTGCGCGCGGACGTCGACGGGGAAGGCAAACCGGTACGGCGCTACGACGGGCTGGCCGTAGAGCAGAGCCGCGAGGTCGGCCCGGCGGTACTCGGCTCGTCCACCGGCGAACCGAACCAGACCTTCCGCCTGCCCGACCAGGCGGTCGTGGTGGACTCGGTGCTGGTCGAGGTCAACGAGGGCGCCGGCTGGGTGGTCTGGGACCGCCGGGACAGCCTGCTGTTCGACGTGGCACCCGACGGCCGGGCCGTGCTGTCCCACCCCGAGGCGCGGCACTACCAGGTCCTGGTCGACGCCACCGGTACCGCGCACGTGGTCTTCGGCACCGGCCGCACCCCACCGGTCGGTCTCAACAACATCCGGGCCATCTACCGGGTGTGTGTCGGCGCGGCCGGCAACGTCGCGGCCGGCGCGATCACCACGGCGGTCACCGCGATCCCGACCCTGAAAGCGGTGTCCAACCGGCTGGGCGCGGCGGGCGGCAGCGACACCGAGCGGGCCGACCACGCGATCCGGTACGCGCCGTTCGCGTTCCGCGCGATCAACCGGGCGGTCACCGCCAGCGACTACGTCGCGCTGACCCAGCGCACCGGCGCGGTGGCCAAGGTCCGGGCCCGCAGCCGCTCCTGGAACCAGATCGACGTGTACGTTGCCCCTGCCGGCCCGACCTGCCAGCCGGTACCCGAGCAGCTCCGGCGTCGCCTGGTCGGG
>JAEHDK010000667.1 GCA_016880465.1 Micromonosporaceae bacterium | reverse complement strand
TTTCTTCGCAGGAGAGATCGATGCTCTGAAAGCTTCGATTGTGGAGCACCGGCAGTTTTTGGGATTGGTGATAGCGAGAACAATCGCGTCCGGTATGAGGAGAGGAGGATGTTCCGGATCCGGAAGTCCGCCACCCGCAAACATCGCCATGTAGACAAGAACACGATTCGAATTCATTGGATCGTGCCAGAGAAAAAACTCGTGCGATGGTCCGTTGAAATCGTGCGTGTCGCTCTTCGACAGGGGCAGGCACGTGTTCATATCGGTACGAAAGCTTTCGAGCCGACCGATCGTATTCGTTCCTGCGTTTCGAACCAGGATCAGTCGATCTTCGCCACGTGAAGTCTTGTACACCAACCCGCGCAGTTCGCGGTCGTCGAAGCCCCCACGCTGCGGCGCCGGCGGCGTCGGGTCAGTACCCGGGCCGTCGACAGCGCCCGCTCCGCCACCAAACGCTCGGTCGCGTCGTACCGGCGGACCAGTGCCGGCGCGAGCGCGAGCAGTGCGGCGGCGGCGAGGACGGCGAGGAGCACCGACGTCGGCACTCACGCCTCCCGTCACACATTTCCGCTTCACGCAACCGGATGCCCGAGCCCGGTTGCCGCAAGTCATGTTGCTTGCAGGCTACGGGCCGGTCCACGGAAAGAATGTACGCCGCGCCGCGTAGATTCGCTCAGCGGTGGCCGGTGCGCACTCGCTTCCACCGCGCCAACAGACCACCCTCCGCCGCAATGTCCTCTGTGGTCAGTGCGTACCCGATGTGGTCCCGCCAAGCCCCGTCGATGTGCAGATACCTTACGAGATAAGACTCCTGACGGAATCCGAGCTTCTCGACCACCCGCCGGGACGGCGTATTCTCCGGGCGGATGTTGACTTCGATGCGGTGCAGCCCGCCCGCCCCGAAAGCATGGTCCACGGCCAACGCGAGCGCGGTCGGCATGATGCCGCGGCCGGCCAGCCGAGAATCAACCCAGTATCCGGCGTACGCAGAACCGAGCGCGCGGCGGACGATGTTGCCGAGTGTCAACTGGCCCGCCAGGCGCTCTGTGCGGCCGGGTTCGCGTACGCAGATCGCAAACGGCATCGCCGTACCGGTACGCCCGGAGCTGCGCAGCTCACGGTAGACCGCGCGGTACGCCGCCGGGGAGTTGAGGTCCCACCACGTACCGTCGGCCGGAGTCGGCTCCCACGGGATGAGCCAGCCCTCGTTCACCCGCCGGATATGCGACCACGCGGCACCGTCGCCGCGCCGGTACGGCCGCAGGACGACCGGTCCGTCCGCGAGCGTCGCCGGCCAGCCCGGTGCCGTCACCGGCGCCGATCCAGCAATAGAACGTCCACAGTGGACCCGGCCGCCGCTGCGGTCACCCGCTCGCCCAGCACCAGCAGGCCGTTGGCCTCGGCCAGGCCGGACAGGGTGTACGGGCCACCGGCGAGCGCGTGCACGGTGTACCCGCCGCCGCGCCGCTGGGTAACGTGCGCCGGCCGGAACTCCCGCAGCCCGGTCGGTGACGACACGGTCTCCAGCAGGTGCGCCTTGACGCTGGGCCGGAACACCGGATCGGCGCCGGACAGCAGCTGGATCACCGGGCGGGCCAGCACCTCGAAACCGATCAGCGCCGCACCGGGATCGCCCGGCAGGCAGACGACCGGCACCTCCTCGCCGCCGACCGTACCGAAGCCGAGCGCGGTACGCGGGTACAGCGACACCTCGCTGAACGTCACCGAGCCGGCGCGGCTACCCTCCCGGCGCGACAGGATGCGCCGCACCATGTCGCCCGGCCCGGTGCCCGTACCCCCGCTGGTGATGATGAGATCGGCCTGCAGCGCTTGATCCTCGAGCAGCCCCCGCAGCCCCTCGGGATCGTCATCGCAGATGCCGATGCGATAGGCGACCGCGCCGGCCTCGGCGGCGGCCGCGGTGAGTGAGTGCGAGTTGGCGTCGACGACCTGGCCCGGCTGGCTGGCCCGGCCGACGTCCACCAACTCGTCGCCGGTCGCGATCACCGCGACGCGCGGGCTCGGTCGGACCACCACGTGCCCGACGCCGGTGGCCGCGAAGACGGCCACGAGCGCGGGAGTGACGTACGAGCCGGCACGCGCGATCACCGCACCCGCCTGCAGCTCGTCGCCGGCCCGCCGGATCCCGTGCCAGCGGCGGACGTTCTGGTACACCGCGACCGACGCCATGCCCCGGTCGGTGGCGTCGAGCGGGACCACCGCATCGGCCACGGCCGGGAGCGGCGCGCCCGCGGCGACCGAGAAGCAGGCGCCCGGCATGATCCGTACCGGTCGCCAGGACGACGCGCCGAGATCGCCGACGACATTCAACCGGACCGGCCGGCCGGCCTCGGCGGCGGCCACGTCCTCGGCCCGTACGGCGTACCCGTCGACCGAGGCGTGGTCGAACGCGGGCAGCGGGTTGGGCGCGATGACGTCCTGGGCCAGCACGTTGCCGTACGCCTGGTGCAGGTCGAGATCGAGCGCGGGCAGCGGGCGCAGCATGCCGAGCACGCCGCCGAGGTATTCGGCCAGTGGCGTCAGCTCCCCGGCGATCGGCTCTGCCTGCGTCGTCATCCCTCCCTCACGAAGTCGGCCAACCACTGGCTGAACTCGGGCCCGAGATCGGGGCGCTTGCAGGCCAGCTGGACGACGGCCTGCAGGTAGCCCAGCGGCAGCCCGGTGTCGTACCGGACGCCGCGGTAAACGATGCCGTGGACCGGCGCGCCCTCCTCGAGCATCAGTGCCATGGCGTCGGTGAGCTGCAGTTCGCCGCCGCTGCCCGGCTTGATGCGGCGGACCGCGTCGAAGATGCCGGCGGGCAGGATGTACCGGCCGACGACCGCGAGGTTGCTCGGCGTCTCCGCTGGGTCGGGCTTCTCGACGAGTCCGGTGACCCGTACGACGTCCGGCGTACCGGTCGGCTCCACCGACGCGATGCCGTACCGCTTGACCTCCTCCCGCGGTACCTCGATGAAGGCCAGCACGATCCCGCCCTCGCGGGCCTGGAGATCGAGCATGGCCGGCAGCAGCGGATCCTCCTCATCCATGAACTCGTCACCGAGCAGGACCGCGAACGGCTCGCCACCCACATGCGACTCGGCGTACGACACCGCATGCCCGAGCCCGAGCGGCTCGGCCTGGCGGCAGGTGTATATCTCGGCGAGCTCAGCGGGCTCCCGTACGGCGGCCAGCCGTTCGATATCGCCCTTCTCCTTGAGCCGCTGCTCCAGGTACGGCTGGCGGTCGAAGTGGTCGACCATGGACGTCTTGCCACGGCCGGTGATCAGCAGGATGTCCCGGATACCGGCGGCGGCGGCCTCCTCCACGATGTACTGCAGGACCGGCCGGTCGACGACCGGCAACAGCTCCTTGGGTACGGCTTTGGTAGCCGGTAGGAAGCGGGTGGCCAGGCCCGCGGCGGGGATTACTGCCTTCACCGCGCGACGGGTCGGGATGTGCTCCGACATGTGGCGAGACTATCCGCCACGCGTCTGCCGGGGCGGATGAGTCCCGCCCGCCACGCCGCCGGGGGACGGCTGAGGTGCGGGTTCACGGCTGCGGCCGCCGCCGGCCGCCGGGTTCGGGTCCCGCGCCGGGCCCCGGCCGCTCACTCCCGCCAGTTGGCACGTGTCGCGCCCGCTCGCCTTCGCCGCGTACAGCGCCTCGTCGGCCGCCGCCAGCACCTGCGGACCGGAACCGCCCTGGTCCGGATACACCGCGATGCCGATCGACACGGTCACCGCGACGTTGATCCGGCGGTTGCCCGCGCTGACGGCCATGCGCGTCGCGCGGACCACCCCGCCGAGGCGCTGGGCCACGACGACCGCACCGAGCGCGTCGGTCTCCGGCAGCAGCACCACGAACTCCTCGCCACCCTGCCGGAAGGCCAGATCCACCTCCCGGATCTCGCCGCGCAGCCGGCGGGCGAACTCGACCAGCACCGCGTCTCCGGCCGCGTGCCCGTACGAGTCGTTGACCTCCTTGAACCGGTCGAGGTCGAGCGCGAGCACGCTGAGCATGCGGCCGAAGCGGGTCGCCCGTTCGACCTCACGACGCAGGCACTCGGTCAGCGACCGGTAGTTCAGCAGGCCGGTCAGCGGGTCGGTGACGGACAGCCGCTGGGCCTCCTCGTGCACCCGGACGTTGTCGACGGCCACCGCGGCCTGGCCCGCGAACGTCCGGAGCGTCACCAGGTCGGCGTCGTCGAACTCGTCCTGCCCGAGGCGGTCGTACAGGGCCAGCACGCCGGATGCGGGCGGCAGGCCGGCGGGCCAGAGACCCCGGGTCGCCGGCACCAGACCCGCCGGCCGGCGGCGCGGAGCGGTGAACGGCACCGCGACGTACGTACGGCAGCGCGGCTCGGTACGCGACAGGGACGGTCCGTCGCGGTCCACCCGGCCCCGCCGCGCGACCCGGCTCGCCGCGACGCCGCCGAGCAGCCCGGTGCCGATCGGCACCCGT
>JAEHDK010000666.1 GCA_016880465.1 Micromonosporaceae bacterium | reverse complement strand
GGCCGATTCACGGAGATCGCACCCGCCGTCACCCACGGCGCCAGCGCCGCCAGCAGCGTCGCCGCGGCCCGCGGCGCGAGGACGACATGCGGTTTCGGCTCGGCGGTCGGGGGGGACGCGGGCGGCGCGCGCGGCGGCCGCCACCGCGGCCAGGTCGGGTGAGTCGACGTCGCCACCCGCGCCGTGCCCGAGCACGAGCATGGCCCGTGGCTGGCGGGGTTTGTCCACCAGCACACGGGCCGGCCCGTACGGAGTTACGTACTCGGTCACATCACCCATCGTCGCCGTCAGGGCACGGCGACCGGCATCAGTCCCGGGTGTCCGCGCGGCTCGGCACCCGCCCCCGGGCCGGCCTCGCACCCGATTCCGTCCAGCGACAGCGAGTCGTACGGCAACGGCTCGCGGGGGCCGTCCGCCCGCCACGCGACGAGCATCGCCCGCCGCTCGCGCGGCGTCGTCGCGCCCCAGACGCCGTGGCAGTCGCCGACTTCCAGCGCCCATGCCAGGCATGAGCCCTGTACGTCGCAGGTACGGCAGAGCGCGATCGCGGCATCCGCCGGCTCGCTGGGCGCCGGAAAGAACGTTTCCGGGTCCACGTTCTGGCATAACCCACGCGTGCGCCACGCCGGGTCACCAAGTCGCTCGCTGAACGCCCGGATCAATCGCGGATCCCGGCGTGCCGCGGCCACCTCATGCGGGCGTGGCATCCGCGCCCGAGTCAAATCACCCACCTCCCCCGTGGGTCGGCACTATGTGTTGGTCGATGCCATACGCACTGTGCGTAGGCTCCGAAAGGGATCGACCACCCGCCAAATCCCTACCGGCGCTGTGTTCTATCGCACAATCGACGCCAGTACAAGAGTTTCGCTGGCCATCGGGCAAATCATCGATAATGAACCGGCACGTAACGGAGAAAAGCCATCGATCAGAACAGCGTCTGGGGTGTGTCCTCGGGTGTCCTGAGCCGCGCTGTGAGATCCGGTCCGTCATTGCGTACGTCGCCCACGGCCGGGCCCACCGGCCGAATCTCGATTGCGTCCAGATAATCCTCGTCGGGCGTGAGCAGCGCCGCCGGATCGGTACCGCCGAGCCACCGGGCCCACCGCTCGCGCGGCAGCAGCAGCGGCATCCGGTCGTGTACGCCGGCCAGCTCGCCGAGCGCCGCGGTCGTGATGACCGAACAGGTGAGCCGGTCCTGCCACCGCGCGTACAGGCCGGCGAACGCCAGCACCGCACCGGCCCGCGACGTCATGAAGTACGCCTGCTTGCCCGTCGCGCCCGGGGCCCACTCGTACCAGCCGTCGGCGGGCACGAGGCACCGCCGGTCGGCGAACGCGGGCCCGTACGCGCTCGACGCGGCCACGGTCTCCGCCCGCGCGTTGATCATGCGGGCGGCGCCGCGCGCGTCGCCGGCCCAGTGCGGGACGAGGCCCCACCGCGCCACCCGGAGCACCCGGGCGGCATGCGCTGCCGGCCGCACGATCGGTACGGGGTCGGTCGGCGCGACGTTGTAGTCGACGACGACACCGCCCTCGGTCTCGTCCAGCGCGTCGAAGAGCTCGGCAAGATCCACCGAGCTGCGGGTCGTCGCGTACCGCCCACACATGCGTGCCAAGGTACCCCGTCACATCCCGACGGGCGGGACACACGCATCGGAAATCACCTATGTCATATGGGGGCGAGCACACTAGACGCGTGCCCGAACCTGCCGCCCGCCCGTGGACCGCACCCACCGCCGCGTCTTCGGTGCGGGCCACGATCCGCCTGCCCGGCTCCAAGTCGATGACCGCACGGGCACTTGTCCTCGCGGCCGTCTCGGTCGGGTCGTCCACCCTGCGCGCCCCGTTGCGCGCCCGGGACACCGAGCTGATGGCCGCCGGGCTGCGTGCGATGGGCGCCCATGTGTCCACCCTGGACGAAGCGCGCTGGGTGGTCCGGCCGCGACCGCTGCACGGCCCGGCCCGGGTCGACGTCGGCCTCGCCGGCACGGTGATGCGCTTCCTGCCACCGGTGGCCGGACTGGCCGACGGTGCGGTGACGTTCGACGGCGACCCGCGGGCCCGGGCCCGGCCGCTCGGCCCGCTCGTCGGTGCGCTGCGGTCGGTCGGCGTCCGCATCGACAGCGCACCCGGCGGCGGGCTGCCGTTGACCGTGCACGGCGTGGGACGGGTGACCGGTGGTGAGGTGACCATCGACGCGTCCGCGTCGAGCCAGCTCGTCTCCGGCCTGCTGCTCGCGGCCGCCGACTTCGACCACGGCATCGTGGTCCGGCACGTGGGGCCGCCCGTACCGAGCGCGCCACACCTGCGCATGACCGTACAGATGCTCCGCGCGGTCGGCGCCGGCGTCGACGACTCGACGCCCGACGTGTGGACGGTCGAGCCCGGCCGGCTGGTCGGCCGCGGTTGGGACATCGAGCCGGACCTGTCCAGCGCGGCCCCCTTCCTCGCCGCCGCGCTCGTCACCGCCGGGGAGGTGACCGTGCTCGGCTGGCCGCGCAGCACGACCCAAGCCGGCGACCAGCTGCGCACCCTGCTGGAGGCCATGGGTGGCTCATGGCGGCTGGGCACCGAGGGCCTGACCGTCCGGGGCGGCGGCGCGATCCACGGGCTCGACGCCGACCTCGGCGCGGTCGGCGAGCTGACCCCCGTCCTCGCCGCGCTCGCCGCACTCGCCGACTCCCCCTCGGAGCTGCGCGGGATAGGACACCTGCGCGGCCACGAGACCGATCGGCTGGCCGCGCTGGCCAGCCAGCTGTCCGCGCTCGGCGCCGAGGTCACCGAGACCGCCGACGGGCTGCGCATCACACCCCGGCCGCTGCGCGGCGGGGTGTTCGAGACCTACGACGACCACCGGCTTGCCCACGCCGCCGCCGTGATCGGCCTCACCGTGCCGGACGTACGCCTCACCGATGTGGCGTGTACCGCCAAGACGCTCCCGGATTTCCCGGCACTATGGAGCAGGATGACGGAGGTGACTGCTGACCGCTAAGCGCCGCGAGTACGACGAGGACGACGTACGCGTGCGGCCGGGCCGTTCCTCGCGGCCGAGGACCCGGATCCGCCCCCGCCACGAGGGCGCGGCGGAGGGCTTCGTGGTGGCCGTGGACCGCGGCCGGTACACCACGGACCTCGGCGACGGCCGGCGGGTGGTCGCGATGCGGGCCCGGGAGCTGGGCCGGCACGGCGTGGTCGTGGGCGACCGGGTCTCGCTCGTCGGCGATGTGAGCGGCGACCCGGGCAGCCTTGCCCGGATCGTACGGGTCGCGGACCGTACATCGGTGCTGCGCCGTACCGCCGACGACGAAGAGGCCACTGTGGACGGTCGGGGTGAGCGGATCGCGGTGGTCAACGCCGAGCAGCTCGTGATCGTCAGCTCCCTGACCGATCCGCCGCCGCGCACCGGCTTCATCGACCGCTGCCTCGTGGCGGCGTACGACGCGGAGATCGAGCCGTTGCTGTGCCTCACCAAGGCCGATCTCGCCGGGCCGGAGGAGATCCTCGGCTACTACGCCGAACTCGATCTGCCACACGTACTGTGCCGGCCGGACGAGCCGATCGACGCGCTGCGCGCCCGGCTCACCGGCCGGCTGTCCGTCTTCTTTGGACAGTCCGGCGTCGGCAAGTCCACGTTGGTCAACCGGCTGGTGCCCGACGCCCTCCGCGCGGTCGGTACGGTCAGCGCCGCCGGCAAGGGCCGGCACACGTCGGCCAGCGTGGTTGCGCTGCCGCTGCCGGAGGGCGACGGCTGGATCATCGACACGCCGGGCGTACGGTCGTTCGGCCTCGCGCACGTGTCGGCCGACAGCCTCCTGCACGGCTTCCCCGATCTCGTAGAGGCTTCGACGAACTGCCTACCGAACTGCGACCACACCGGCGCGTCCGGCACCTGCGGACTCGACGCGCTGGTCGCCGCGGGCGGTGCCGACCCGCGCCGGCTCGCCTCGTTCCGGCGGCTGCTCGCCTCCCGGGCCGGTGAACCCGACCCCGCGTCCTAGACCTCCACGGGCCCGCCGGTCCGCCAGTAGGTGCCGGCCTCGCGGCTCATCAGGCCCTCGTCGACGAGGTACCGGCGGAGCGACGCGTAGTCCGGGTGCCACGCGCCGAGGATCACGTCCACGGCCGGCTCGGGGTACCGGACGCCCGGGTCGAAGGACGTCGCCACGTGCTCGAGCACGATCCGCAGCTTGCCGCGGGCCGCCGGGAACTGCACGAGCCGGCCGTCCCGGACGAACGCGCGGAGTACCGCGGCCCGGGCCCGGTCGGGGTCGAGCGGTTCGGCCGCGGCGGCCGGGACGCCGTGCTCGCGCAGGGCGTCCTTGAAGGCCGCCGCATCAGCGACCAACCGGCCGTCGACGGTGCGTACGAGGTCGCCCTGCGCCAGCCGGCGCAGCGCCGTGACCACCTCGCGGGTCGACAGCCCGGTGCGCTGCGCGGCTTCGGCCGGCGTCGTGGCACCCAGGACCACCGCCGCGAACGTGGCCAGCCGGTCGGGTTCGGCGAGCAGTCCACACAGTGCCTCGGGCGTCATGGGTCGAACCTAACCTGGACCGCAGCGCGCCCGCCGCCGGCTTTGCCTGGGTCAGGGCTTCCCGTCCCGCGCAGTTTGGCTCAAACTTGGTCAGCCACCATGACCCACCGAAGGGCAGCGCATGAGGAGTCTGCTGGACGACCTGGCGCTCGCGCATGTGCTGGCGGACACCGCGGACTCGATCGCCATGGCCCGGTTCAAGGCTCTTGACCTGCACGTACAGGCGAAACCCAACCTGACGCCGGTGTCCGACGCGGACACCGCGGTCGAGAAGGCGCTGCGGGCGACGCTCGCCCGTACCCGGCCCCGCGACGGGGTGCTCGGCGAGGAGTTCGGCGCGACCCAGCCGGTGGCCGGCCCGGGTGGCCTGCGCCAGTGGGTGATCGACCCGATCGACGGGACGAAGAACTTCATCCGCGGCGTACCGATCTGGGGCACGCTGATCGCGCTCGTGCAGGGCGACCAGCCCGTCGTCGGGCTGGTCTCCGCGCCCGCGCTCAGCCGGCGCTGGTGGGGCGCGACCGGCCACGGTGCGTACGCCGGCCGGCACACCGCCGCGGCCAGCCCGATCCGGGTGTCCGGCGTCAAGCGGCTGTCCGACGCGAGCTTCTGCTACTCGTCGCTGGACGGCTGGGAGCAGAGCGGCCGGCTCACGCCGATCCTGGACATCATGCGCGCCGCGTGGCGCAGCCGGGCGTACGGCGACTTCTACGGGTACATGCTGGTCGCCGAGGGCGCCGTGGACATCATGGTCGAGCCCGAGCTGTCGCTGTGGGACCTGGCGGCGCTCGTACCGATCGTGACCGAGGCGGGCGGCGAGTTCACG
>JAEHDK010000665.1 GCA_016880465.1 Micromonosporaceae bacterium | reverse complement strand
GGCGGCCGCGAACCCGCCGAGCACCGCGATCGCCGCCGCCTCGGTACCCAGGCCGAGCCCGACGAGCGCCCACCACTCGGCCAGCCGGCCGGTGCGCGGCAGGTACTCCGGCTCGATCCGGGCCCAGGTGCGTACCGGGTAGAGGAGGGCCTGCTCGGCGGCGGCCAGCAGCAGGCCGACCCCCAGCAGCAATCGGGCGCGGGTACGCAGCAGGGCCAGCGCGGCGTCGAGAATCTCACCGACGGTCAGCGGGCGCAGCGGCAGCACCCCGCCCCGCCCGCTCTGGTCCACCGCGCCCCCGCCCGTACGGGCCGCTGCCGCGGCCGCCCACCCAAGCAGCAGCCATCGTGGCATGGGCGTACGTCGGCCCGCGACCCACTGAATGTCCGAATTGTTGGGGACCCGGGAAGTACGGGTTCCCGGAAATCCACGGTGGAGTGGAATATTGGACTGTATGAGAGCTCGGGTCCTGGTGGTTGACGACGATCCCGCGCTGGCCGAGATGCTCGGCATCGTGCTGCGCAGCGAGGGGTTCCTGCCGTCCTTCGTCGCGGACGGTGAGCGGTCGCTTGCCGCCTTCCGCGAGGCCCGGCCCGATATCGTGCTGCTCGACCTGATGCTTCCCGGGATGAGCGGCATCGACGTGTGCCGCGCGATCCGGGCCGAGTCCGGCGTACCGATCGTGATGCTGACCGCCAAGAGCGACACCGTCGACGTGGTTCTCGGCCTGGAGTCCGGCGCCGACGACTACGTGGTCAAGCCGTTCAAGCCGAAGGAGCTCGTCGCGCGGATGCGGGCCCGGTTGCGCCGCGGCGAGGACGCGACGCCGGAGATGCTCACGATCGGTCCGGGCGGCAACCAGATCATCATCGACGTACCGGCGCACACCGTGAGCCGCAACGGCGACGAGGTGAAGCTCACGCCGCTGGAGTTCGACCTGCTCGTCGCGCTGGCCCGCAAGCCGCGCCAGGTGTTCACCCGCGAGGTCCTGCTGGAGCAGGTCTGGGGGTACCGGCACGCGGCCGACACCCGGCTCGTGAACGTGCACGTGCAGCGGCTCCGCGCCAAGATCGAACCCGATCCCGAGCGGCCGGAGATCATCCTCACCGTCCGTGGCGTGGGCTACAAGGCCGGCACCGGCTAGGGTCTGACCGGATCACGCCATGCCTCCCCTCGTGCCCACCACCCCGGTCGCCCGCCGCGTGCATGCGGCGGCGGTCAGCGTGCGGGACAGCGCACGGCGGCACGGTACCCGGATCTGGATGGCCGCCCGGCGCACCTGGCGGCACTCCCTCCAGCTCCGCATCGTCGTGATCACCCTCGTTGTGTCGGGGGTGATGGTCGTCGGCTTCGGCTTCCTCGTCGCCAAGGTGATCAGCGACGGTCTGGTCAAGGACAAGCAGGTGGACTCGCTGCGCCAGGTCCGCAGCGGCGCCACCGTGGCGGCCCAGCAGCTCAGTGGCCACCGGCAGAACGACCCCCGGCTGAAGGACACGATCACCTCGATCCTGTCGTACCTCGTCAGCCCGCCCGAGCAGGGGGTCAACGGCCTGGTCGTGGCCATGCGCGCCGATGAGTCCCAGTCCCAGGCCCAGTCCTGGCCGGCGGATACGAGCGTGGCGCCGGCAATCTCCGCCGCGATGCGGTCGGCCGTCGTGGACCAGCGGTCGGTCGCGCACCAGTTGCTCACCGTCAACATCGGCCAGGGCGAAACCACCTATCTGGTGTACGGGACACCGGTGCCGACGAGCTGGGGCCGGGCCGAGCTCTACTACTTCTTCCCGCTCGACCGGGAGATCGCGGCGTCCTCCCAGGTCGCCCGGACCATGGTGGCGACGGGTACCGCCCTCGTGCTGCTGCTGGCCGTGATCGCCGCCCTGGTCACCCGGCTCGTCGTACGACCGGTGCGGCTCGCCTCGCAGACGGCGCAGCGACTCAGTGCCGGCCTGCTCGACCAGCGGATGCAGGTACGCGGCGAGGACGATCTCGCCCTGCTCGCGGACTCGTTCAACCAGATGGCCGGCAACCTGCAACGGCAGATCCTGCGGCTGGAGGAGATGTCGCGGCTCCAGCGGCGGTTCACCTCCGACGTGTCGCACGAGCTGCGCACCCCGCTCACGACCGTACGGATGGCGGCCGATCTGCTCTTCGCCGAGCGCAACGCCTTCGAGCCGGCCGTGGCGCGCAGCGCCGAGCTGCTGCAGCTCGAGCTCGACCGGTTCGAGGCACTCCTCACCGACCTGCTGGAGATCAGCCGGTTCGACGCCGGGTTCGCCGTTCTCGATGCCGAGCCGACCGACCTCATCTCGGTCGTCCGGCGGGTGACCGACCGGCTGGCCCCGCTGGCCGAACGGGCCGGCCTCGCGATCGAGGTGGTGTTGCCGGACCAGCCGGTGATCGCCGAGGTCGACGGCCGCCGGGTCGAGCGCATCCTGCGCAACCTCATCGGCAACGCCGTCGAGCACGCCGAGGGCCGGCCGGTGCGGGTCACCCTCGCGGCGGACGACGGCGCGGTCGCGGTGACCGTACGGGATCACGGGATCGGGCTCCAGTCCGGCGAGGAGAACCTGGTGTTCAACCGGTTCTGGCGAGCCGACCCGTCGCGGGCCCGGCAGACCGGGGGCACTGGGCTGGGGCTCTCGATCAGCCTGGAGGATGCTCGCCTGCACGGCGGCTGGCTGGAGGCCTGGGGTGCCCAGCGCCATGGGGCTCAGTTCCGGTTGACCCTGCCGGCCCGGGCGGGAGACCGGCTGGCGAGCTCGCCGCTCGCGCTCGTGCCGGAGGACGCGTACCAGGACCTGATCCTGCGGCACCCGCGTCCGCCGGTCGCCGAGATGGTGCCGGAGGCCGCCGATGCGTAGGACCTGGCGCCGTGCCGTCGCGCTCACCATGGCCGCCGCACTGCTCGGCGGGTGCGGGGTGGCAGCGCATACCGGTGTCACGCGCGACGGCGATGGGCCGCGCGGGCAGTCCGACCCGGGCGCGCAACCGCAGGGTAAGAACGTCCCCCAGCGCCAGGACGCGACCGATCCGACACAGTTGGTGGAGAACTTTCTCATGGTGGCCGTGCCGGACGCGAAGGAGTCGATGAGCCGGCAGCGGGACTACCTGGACCCGAGCAACTCAGGGGCTTGGCACCCCGATCCGCAGGTGACCGTCGTCCGCCTGATCGGTGACTTCCGCACACCGAGGAACGCAGTGCCCACCGGTCCCGTTACGGTGACTCTGCAGCCGGTCGGCACGCTCACCGAGCTGGGTGCCGTAGAGCCGCCGGGGAACAGGCAAGTCATCAACTACACCTTCGACGTGCGGAAGTTCACCGCGGCCGGCCCAGGCGAGGGGCCCAGCAAGACGGGCCTGTACCTGGCCGACGCGCCGCCGCAGATCCTCTTGCTGGACACCGCGCTGTCCCGCGGCGAGCGGTTGTACCTGCCGTACCCGATCTACTTCTGGGACAACGACGACAACACCCTCGTCCCGGACCTGCGGTACCTGTCGCTGTCGATCCCGGAGCAACAGCGGTACACCGAGGTGCTGCGGTGGCTGCTGGCCGGTCCGTCCACCATGCTGAAACGTACCGCACAGGGATTGCCGACGGGCATCGAGCTGCTCGGCGGCAACGTGTACCAGGAGGACGGCCGGCTGATGGTGAACCTCGGCAACAAGGCGGCCGGAGTAGATTCCAGGCTGCTCATGACCCAGCTGCGGTGGTCGCTGTGGCGCCTCTACAACGGCCGGATCGGCCTGCTGATCCAGGGCCAGCGCGTGCCGATCGACGACTCGCCGGCTGCCTATCGACTCGCCAATGCGACGGTGGGTCTGCCGGACGATCCGGACGCGATGTGCATCGCCGGCGGTAAGGTCATCAGTAGGTGTGACGAGTCCGGCGGCCCGGAGGTGGGCGCCGTGGCGGGCCCGAACAACACCGATGTCGTCTCGGCCGCGATCTCGACCGACCCCCGTGGGCGTACCCGCTCGGCACTCGTAAAGCCCGACGGGAAGAACCGGTGGGCGTTGTGGGCCGGTCAGCAGACGAATGCCGGGCCGACCCTTGCGAGGGCCGGTCTGGCTGGCACCGCCATGAGCCGGCCCGTGTGGCTACGCGTCTGGGGCGAGAACCCGCCGAGTCAGACCGGCCTGGTTGCGGTAGACGGCGCGCTGTGGCGGTTCGTCACGGCGACCGGGGTCGCCGTCGACCCGCTCGCCGTACCAGTGGAGAGTGGCGACCAGCTCCTCGGTGGCATCACCGCGGTGGCCGCCGCCCCGGATGCCCGGCGGATCGCGCTGCTCGCCGGTGGCCGGCTCTACGTCGCGCCGCTGCTGGTCACCAAGGGGACCGTGACGGTGGGCGCAGCCCGGCCGCTGTTCACGACGCTGCGCAACCTCGAGGGTGTCGCGTTCAACAGCGAGAACGGGCTCCTCATAGCGGGCCACGACGGCGGCGCCAACTGGATCGCCGAGATCACGATCGACGGCGCGATCGAGACCAGGTACGTGCGGGATATCGGCGGGGTGAGCATCCGGCAGCTCGTCGCGTACCCGGACAACGCGTACAACGGGCAGGCGCGCGGCCTGGTGATGATCGAGCTCGATGGGCAGGCGTACCGGGTGTACAACACTACCGCCGCCAACCTGCAGTTCATCGACGGGGATTCGCCCCCTGCGTCCGCCGGGACCGGGCCGGCCAGTACCAAGACCGCACCG
>JAEHDK010000664.1 GCA_016880465.1 Micromonosporaceae bacterium | reverse complement strand
GCCGTGCTGCGCGGGCTGCCGTCCGGGTTCGCCGGCCTGCCGCTCGTGTTCGCCGGCGCGATGCTGGGGTTCCTCGCCGTGGTTGTCGTCGCGCCGCTCG
Source organism: Micromonosporaceae bacterium (assembly GCA_016880465.1). Taxonomy (GTDB): domain Bacteria; phylum Actinomycetota; class Actinomycetes; order Mycobacteriales; family Micromonosporaceae; genus EFPC-2. The sequence goes on along the minus strand of JAEHDK010000664.1, from coordinate 12,515 downwards.
GTATCGGCCGCGTCGTCGCGGTTCTGGGCTGGCTGCCCGGCCGCTGGTGGGGAACGCCGGCCCGGCTCGCGACCGGCAACGCGGTGCGCAGCCCACGGCGTACGGCCGCGGTCGCCACCGCGCTGATGATCGGCGTGGCGCTCATGTCGATGCTCAGCGTGCTGCTGGCGACCGCCCGTACGCAGACCGACCGGGAGCTGACCGAGAACTTCCCGGTCGACTTCGTACTGACCCGCGCCGAGTTCGGCGACGAACCGGGGCTGCCGGATGAGCTGGCGGCGCTGCTGCGTACCCGCGCCGAGTTCGGTACGGTCGCCGCCGTACGCACCGGCGACCTGCGGGTCGACGGCCGGCGGGTCAGCGGTTGGGCGGTCGAGCCGGGCGGCCTGTCCGGGTCGGTCGCACCCGAGGTCACCGACGGTACGCTGGCCGGCTTCGACGCGGGCCGGATCGCGGTGGCCCGCCAGTTTGCCTGGGACGAGCAGATCGCGGTCGGCGACCGGTTGACGGTCGCAGGCACCGGGCTGTTGACCGTCGTCGCGCTCTACGACGACAGCCCGGTCGACGCGTCCGTACTGCTGTCCTGGGCGGACTTCGCCGCGGTGCGCGGACCGGGCCGGGCGGACCGCGTACTCGTGAACGCTGGTTCTGGTCTGTCCATTGCGGAGGGTCGGCGCGCGCTGGACGACACGCTGCGGGGCTATCCCGCTGTGCAGGTCGGCACACTGGGCGAGTCGCGGGCGGCCCTGGACGGCACGCTCGACGAGCTGCTGGGCATCTTCGCGGTGTTGCTCGGGATGTCGGTCGCGATCGCGGTGTTCGGCATCGGCAACACGCTGACCCTGTCGGTCGTGGAGCGCACCCGGGAGACGGCGGTGCTGCGCGCGCTCGGCCTGTCCCGCCGGCAGCTGCACGCGATGCTGCTCGTCGAGGCGGGACTGATGGCCACCGCGGGCGCGCTGGGCGGTACCGCGTTCGGCGTCGCGGCCGGCTGGACCGCGGCGATCGGGTTGATCCGCAGCTACGGCCACGGCATGCCGACCGTGCCAATCGGCCAGGTGCTGCTGTTCGCCGCGCTCGCCGTCGCCGCCGCCTTGCTGGCCGGCGTGCTGCCGGCCCGGCGCGCGGCGCGCGCGTCCATCAGCGACATCGGCTGACCCGCCGGCGGCGGGCCGCTGACCGCGCCGGACTCTGACGCCCTGAGCGAAATCGATATCCCGGACCGCCGCTCGGCTGCGACGGTGGGGTGATGGACACGCAACCGTACGATCCGTTCGCCCGCGGGCCGTTTCCGGTCGGCGTACGCACGATCCACGCGCTCGATCCGGCGCGCGACCGGCTCTTCCCGGTGGAGATCTGGTACCCGGCAACCGGATCCGACGCGCTGGCGCACCCGGGCCCGCATCCATTGGTCATCTATTCGCACTCGGTCGCCGCGCACCGGCGGTCGGCCACGTTCCTGACCACCCATCTGGCCAGTCACGGGTACGCCGTCGCCGCGCTGGACCACTCCGAGGTGGTGGCGCCGGAACTGCACCCGCGCGACGGCGAGACGCGCAAGGAACGGGCCGCCCGGATCGATGAGGTGATCAGCAGCCGGGTGCCGGACATCCGCTTCCTCGTCGACCACCTGCTCGACCTCGCAAGCGAGGTACCGATCGGGGTCGACGCCGAACGGCTCGGCCTCGTGGGGCACAGCCTCGGCGGCTGGACGGTGTTGGCGACACCCGAGGTCGAGCCGCGGGTACGGGCGGTGGTGGCGCTCGCCCCGGGCGGCAGCACGAACCCGCTGCCGGGAATCCTTCCGCTGGACCTCACGTTCGGCTGGCGCCGCCGCGTACCGGCGCTGTACCTTGCGGCCGAGGACGATACGCCGGTACCGCCGGCCCAGGTGCACGACGTGTTCGACCGCGCCCCCGAACCCAAGCGGATGTTGGTTCTCCGGCGAGCCGATCACCAGCACTTCCAGGACGATGTCGAGGCGACGCACGAGGCCGTACGAGCGATGTCGTTCGACGGCGAGGGCGCCTGGATCCCGCGTGCCATGCGGCCGATGGCGGAGCTGTGTCCGGGCGAGCACGCCCACCTGTTCGTGCGCGGGCTGACGCTCAGTCACCTGGATGCGACCCTGCGGGAAGACGAGGCGGCCGACCGGTTCCTGGCCGGCGACCTCGAATGCGAGCTCGCCGTGCGGGGGGTCGAGGTGCTGGCCGACCGGCCGTGACGGCGCGCCAGGTGATCAGCGCCAGGTGATCAGCGCCACTGTCCCGGGATACGGATAGCCATTGACCTGTCAACGTCATCACTCCTAGTTTTCCTACTGAGCTGGTCGGATTTCTAGGAGGAACGGCGATGCGTACCCGGGCCCGGCCCCGAGCGGCCGCCGTGCTGCTCGACGCCGGGCCGGCCGCGATCGAGGCCATCTTCTCGGGCGCGCTCGACGCCGCGTACGTCGGTCCGAACCCGACGGTCAACGCCCACTCCCCGCAGCTGGGCAACACGCAGGACGTGGCGGTGCGGTACTGGTTGACGGAGAAGGGCCTGACCAGCACCGTCGGGCTGACCGAGCCGGTCGACCTCACCGGCCTCTACGACCTGAGGTACCTCAACGAGGCCGCGGCCGCCGGCGAACCGGAGATCAGCTCACCATGAGCAGTCCGGGCAGTGCCGCCGTACCGGAGTCCGGCGCGACCGCCCCCGCGGCGGTCGCGCTGGACGGCGTAACGAAGGTGCACGGGCGCGGCTCGGCCGCCGTACTCGCGCTCGACAACCTCACCCTGGACGTGCCGCCGGGCGAGTTCGTCTGCCTGGTCGGCGCGTCCGGCTGTGGCAAGAGCACCCTGCTGTCCCTCGTGGCGGGCCTCGACAAGCCGACATCGGGCCGGATCGCGGTCGCCGGCGACCGGCCACCTGCGCTCATGTTCCAGGAGCCGGCCCTGTTCCCCTGGTCGACGGTCGCGGGCAACGTCGGCCTGCCGCTGCGCCTGCGCGGCATCCGCCGGGCCGAGCGGCGCGTCCGGGTGGCCGAGCTGCTGGCCGCCGTACACCTCGCGGAGTTCGCCAAGCGCCGACCGCACGAGCTGTCCGGTGGCATGCGGCATCGCGTGGCTCTCGCCCGTACGCTCGGCCTGGACTCGCCGGTGCTCTTGATGGACGAGCCGTTCGGTGCCCTCGACGCGATGACGCGCGACCTGCTGCACGACGAGCTCGAGCGGCTTTGGCAGCGGCGCGGCCTGACGGTCCTGTTCGTCACCCACAACGTGCGCGAGGCCGCCCGCCTCGGGGACCGGATCGTGCTGCTGTCGAGCCGACCCGGCCGGGTCAGCTACGAGACGCGGGTGACCGTCCCGCGCCCTCGGCGCATCGACTCGCCGCAGGTCGCCGAGGTCGCTGCGCGGGTCACCGACCGGCTCCGGGCGGAGGTGGGCCGCCATGGCCAATGACGTGGCGGGTCTTCGAACGGTCGCCGGCCTTGCCCGCGACGCCGGGGCGGGCACCGCACTGTCCGGGCTCGACGCGCTGGAGCTGGCCGCCCGCCAGCACGATCGGTCCCGCCCGGCGCGGCTGTGGGCCTCGGCCTGGCCCAAGCTGGCCGCGCTCGCGCTGGTGGTCGGAGTCTGGCAGGCGTTCGTCTCCGCCCGCGTGAAGCCGGACTACGTCCTGCCCGGCCCACTCGCCGTCGGTGCCGAGCTGTGCGACCAGCTACACCGCCAACAGCTCTGGCAGGGGGTGGCGCTGACCGGCCGGCGGGCGCTGGTCGGGTACGCCGTCGCGGTCACCGTCGGGCTGCTGCTCGGCCCCGCGGTCGCCCGGGTCCGGGTGCTCCGCGCCGCGCTCGGCTCGATGATCACCTCGCTGCAGACCATGCCGTCGATCGCCTGGTTCCCGCTCGCGATCCTGCTGTTCCAGCTCAATGAGAAGGCCATTTTCTTCGTCGTGGTACTGGGTGCCGCGCCGTCGATCGCCAACGGCGTCATCTCCGGCGTGGACTACATACCGCCGCTGCTGTTGCGCGCTGGGCGGAACGTCGGCGCGCATGGCGTGTCGCTGTACCGGTACGTGATCGCGCCAGCCGCGCTGCCCGCGATCGTCGCCGGGCTCAAGCAGGGCTGGGCGTTCGCCTGGCGCAGCCTGATGGCCGGTGAACTACTCGTCACCTCGCTCGGCCATACCTCACTCGGCGCCCAGCTCACGTACGCGCGTGAGACGCGCGACGCGGAGTGGTTGCTGTCCACGATGATCGTCATCCTGATGCTCGGCCTGGTCGTCGACGGCGTGTTCGGCGCGGCGGACCGGGCCATCCGTAGCCGCTGGGGCGTGGCCGACCAGCCACATTGAGCGCTGCCGCGCGCCGGCACTCTGGCAGCCGCGCTAGCGCGGCTGCCAGGCGTCCGGCACCGCGATGAGCCGCCGCACGTGTGCCGGCAGGCGGCCGCGCAGCACGTCGGCAAGGGTCACCTCGTCGACCACCCGGCGGACCGCCGACCGTACGGCGACCCACACCTCCTGCAGGTGCTCGGCCGGGCCGGCGTACGCGACCTCCTCGGGGCGTACCCCACGGACCCCGGCGAGCGGGCCGTCGACGGCCCGGAGGATGTCGCCGAGCGTGACCTGATCCGGCGGCCGGGCCAGGGTGTACCCACCGTCCACGCCGCGCTGGCTGCGGACCAGTCCGGCGCGCCGCAGGTCGGCCAGGATCGCTTCGAGGAACTTGTACGGCAACTGTTGCGCATCGGCCACGGCCTGCGCGGACATCGTCGTCGGGTGCTTCGCCGCGAGGCCCAGCGCGGCCCGGACGGCGTACTCCCCACGGGCGGATATCTGCACGCGGCCATGATATTCGGCCCGGCACGGCAACGGTTGCACGATCAGGCCGATGGCGGTGTCGAGCAGCGCCGCCTCGTCGCCGGGGTCCCGGCAGGGCACTCGGCGGATGTGCCGGCGGATGTCGAAGTCACTGTCATCGACCCAGATGGGACGGCCGCAGCCCGGCGGCACGCGTACCAGCTGTTGACGCAGCCGAGGGATGGCGGGCACGCGCTCGACGATCAACCGCTCGGCCTGCGCCAGGTCGAACCCTGGATCGGGGTCGAGCACCAGAATGGCGGCGATCTGCGCAGGTACCGGTCCGGTGTCCAGCGCCAGAACCGCAAGATCGCTAGCACCACCTCGGTCGGCACGCCGTCCACTTACTGTCGATGACCAGCCACCAGGTCACCGCCGAGTCGGTAGAGCTTCCAGCCGATGGCGACGAACCAGACGAGGAGGAGAACTCCGTACGCCGCGTAGCCGGCGCCGAGAATTGGTCTGAGTGTCTCGCAGACGATGCCGATGGCGCCGGTTGCTACGCCCAGGTAGGCGACCGACCTGGGGAAGACCCCCTTCAGCATGACGAGGGAGACGAGCAAGATGCCCACGGTGGTCAACACCCCGACGAGGTTCGGTGTGTTGTTCTCAGCGATGAGACCCTCGGCCACGGTCGCGAGCGCGGTCCGCCGCTCGGCGGTGCCGGCTGCCGCGTACTCATTGCTCAGATACACCAGCACGGGTGAACCGCCCCCGGTTGTCGGCAGCGCGAGGCTGAGCGCCCAAGCTGAGATGCCGACGAGGCCGGCGATCGCGGCGTAGCCCTTGTCCAGATGCTGCAGCGCCACGTAGAGCGCCAGGAAGACGACCATGGCCAGCACGCCGGGTGCCAACCACAGCACCTGCTCGATGGTGTAGAGCCATTTATGCGCGGCAATGTACTGGAGTGTTCGCTCGCCGCTGGCATCCACCGGTGGTGGCGCGATGGCGATCAGGGCGATGGCCACAACGTAGGGAACGACGATGAGGATCCCCGACATGCCGCCGGCCCGGTAAAGGCGGTGCCACGAGGGGTCCGGGGGGCCGGTGACCGCCGCCGATGGTGTGCTCGTTTCCGCCGTCGTCAACGTCTTCACTTCCTTCCGCTCGGATTGCAATCCGGGCCCGGCGTGCGGGCGAGCGCGCCGATGGCGATGCCGACAATGCATCTCGACCAATGCCCGGCCGGCCGGTGGAGCCGCCCGAGCCCGGCGGGTCGTCATCACACGCCCTCCGCTGATCACCGGCCGCTACCGGCTCGATGGTTTCAACGCTTCCCCCCACCGGCGCAGAGGCCAACTGCCTGCGGTCAAGGGTCCATCGGCGCACCGCGCCGGTGCGCTGGCCACCCCACTCAATGGTGGCGCGGATCGGTGCTGCTGGACGGGCCGAAGGTCGACTTAGGGGACCTCGTGCTCTTGGTCCCGCGGTGCTCGGCCTGCACAGTGGGAGGGCGAGCCCGACGGCTGGACCGACCGGAGAGGGACATCGTCGATGGGACCGGGCCTCCCGATGCTGTTGAGCGCCGCCCCGGCGGCGCCGCGACCGTCGTCGGCCGGTGCGGTCGAGGCCGCGGTGCCGGCGCTGGCCGCGCCCGATGTATACGCCGTGCTGGACTCGTCACCGCGTGGTCTGTCGGCTGCCCAGGCGCGGGTCCGGCTGGCCCGGGTCGGCGCCAACGAACTGCCGCGGCCGCGGCGGCGGTGGTTGTGGCGGCGATTCGCCGCGCAGTTCACCGACCTGTTCGCGGTCGTCCTCCTGGTGGCCTCAGCGATCACGTTCGTGGCGTACGTCGTGCAGCAGCCCCGCGACGTGGGCAACCTGCAGCTGGCCGTCGCGATCCTCGGCGTCGTCGTGCTCAATGCGGTGATCGGTTTTGCGCAGGAGTACTCCGCGGAGCGAACCGCCGAGGCGTTACAGGCGATGGTGCCCCGGGTCTGTCGGGTGTTGCGCGACGGCGCGCGGTGCGAGATCGCGGTCCGGGAGCTGGTGCCCGGCGATGTGGTGGTGCTGGAGGCTGGTGACGCGGTGCCGGCGGACTGCCGGTTGGTGGAAGCCCATGACCTGGCGGTGAACAACGCCGCGTTGACCGGGGAAAGCGAACTGGTGGGGTGCACCAGTGACCCGATGCCTGCGGGTACACCTGGACTGCGGGCACGCAACAGCGTGTTCATGGGTACGACGGCCGCCGCCGGCGCGGGCAAGGCGGTGGTGTTCGCCACCGGGCCGGCGACCGAGTTCGGCCGGATCTTCCGGCTGGCCGAGCAGGCCCCGCAGCCGCGCAGCCCGCTGCAGCGGCAGGTCGCGGTCATGGCGCGGCGGGTTTCCGCGGTCGCGTTGACCATCGGTGCGGCGATGTTCCTGGTCCGGCTGCCGACCGGGCAGCCGGCGGTGGCCTCGTTCGTGTTCGCGCTCGGAGTGATGGTGGCGCTGGTGCCCGAGGGCCTGCCGGCGACGATGTCGGTGTCGCTGGCGATCGGCGTACGGCGGATGGCCCGCCGCCGGGCGCTGGTCAAGCGGCTGCTGGCGGTGGAGGCGTTGGGCTCCACGACGGTGATCTGCACCGACAAGACCGGTACGTTGACCAAGGCGGAGATGACCGTCACCCAGGTGTGGGCGGCCGGGGTGGCGCACCCGGTGTCCGGGGTCGGGTACGCGCCGGCCGGGGCCGTGACCGACCCGGGACCGGTCCGGGACGTGTTGCGGGCGGCGGCCCTGTGCAACAACGCCCGGCTGCTGCCGCCGACGGACCGCGACGGCTGGCGGGTTCTCGGTGACACCACCGAGGGGGCGCTGCTCGTCGTGGCCGGGAAGGCCGGCATCGACGTCACCGCGGCGCAGGCTGCCGCGCCACGGGTCACCGAATTCCCGTTCGACCCGGCGCGCAAGCTGATGAGCACCGTGCACCACACCGGGAGCGGCTTTGTCTGCTACGTCAAGGGCGCGCCGGGCGAGCTGGTCGCGCGGTGCACCCACATCGCCTGGAACGGCGAGCGTCTGCCGTTGACCGATCACCTGCGCAGCCGCGTCCTCGCCGCGGGTGACGCGATGGCCACTGGTGGCCTGCGGGTGCTGGCGGCGGCGTGCCGAGCCGTGCCCGACCACCGCCCGTCCCTGCCGGTCGCCGAGTCCGAGTTGACGCTGCTGGGGTTGGTCGGCATGCTCGACCCGCCGCGCCCTGAGGTCGCCGAGGCGGTGCGCGCATGCCAACGTGCGGGGATCCGGATCGTGATGGTCAGCGGCGACCATCCGCTGACGGTGGAGGCGGTCGCCCGGCGGGTCGGCATCGTCCGGGAAACCGCACCAACCGTGATAACGGGGGCCCAGCTCGACACGCTGGACGACGAGGCCCTGGACCGGTTGCTCGCCGCCCCGACGCCCTTGTTGTGCTGCCGGGTCAGCCCCGAGCACAAGATGCGGGTGGTCATCGGGCTGCAACGCCGCGGCGAGGTGGTGGCGGTCACCGGTGACGGCGCCAACGACGCACCGGCGCTCAAGCGCGCCGACATCGGTGTGGCGATGGGCGCCTCCGGCACCGACGTGGCCCGTGAGGCGGCCGTCATGGTACTGCTGGACGACTCGTTCGCCTCGGTGGCCGCCGCGGTCGAGCTGGGCCGGTCGGTCTACCACAATATCCGCAAGTTCCTGGTCTACCTGTTCAGCCACAACATCGGCGAGCTGGTGCCGATCCTGGTCGCCACGTTCGTGGGCTTCCCCCTCGTGCCGCTGCTCGCGGTCCAAGTGCTGGCGATCGACCTGGGCTCGGACGTGCTGCCCGCACTGGCGCTGGGCGCCGAGCCGCCCGAGCCGGACGTGATGGACCGGCCACCCCGCTCCCGCCGCGAGCGGCTGCTGTCCGCCGCCGTGCTGCGCCGGTTCCTGTTCCTCGGCACCATCCAGGCCGCCGGGGTGTCCGCGGTGTTCTTCTGGCACATCCACACGGCCGGCATCCCGTACTCCGCATTCACCCCGGACAACCCGGTCTACCGGGAGGCGCTCACCATGGTCCAGGCCGGCATCGTGGTCAGCCAGTTCTGCAACGCCCTCGCCGTACGAACCGACCGGCAGAGTGTGTTCCGGGTCGGGCTGCTGTCCAACCCGCGGCTGCTCGGGGCGGGCGTCATCGGCCTGGCGCTGATGGCGGGCATCAGCTACCTCCCACCGCTGCAGCAGATCTTCCATACCGCGCCACTGCGGGCCGGCGACTGGGCCGTCCTGGCCGGGCTAGGGGTGCTGCTGCTGGCCGCGGAGGAGACTCGCAAGTGGTGGCTGCGCCGCCGCGAACCCGTCGAGGCACGGGCCCGGCAGAAAGGCAGGGTGGAATGAAAGCGATCGTCATCGGCTGCGGTCGGGTCGGCTCGGCACTGGCCGCGCGGCTGGCTGTCGAGCGGCACGAGGTGCGCGTCGTGGACCACGACCCGAAGGCCCGCCAGCTGCTGCCGAAGCACCTCATCGGGCATTTCCTGCTCGGCAACGGCTACAACCGCGAAGTCCTGAAGGACGCCGGCATCGAGCGCGCCGACGCGTTCATCGCGGTCACCTCCGGTGACAACAGCAACATCGTCGCGGCCCGCACCGCCAAAGAGGAGTACCGGGTGCCGGTCGTCGTTGCCCGCATCTACGACCCGCGCCGCGCCGACATCTACCGCGACCTCGGCATCCCCACCGTTTCCAGCGTGCGCTGGAGCGTCGAACGTATCCACCAGATGCTGCTGCACCGCCACCTCACCCCGGAACAGAGCTTCGGCAACGGCGAGACCCTGCTCATCCGCTCCGAACTGCCGCCATACCTGGCCGGACGCCTGCTCGCCGAGTTCGACGTCGGCGGTGCGATACGCGTGGTCGAGGTGACCCGCGGTGGCCGCTCGTTCATCCCGGCCACCGGCGCCGCAGCCGAACCTGACGACCTGGTCACGTTCGCCGTGGCCGCCGCCGCCCTCGGTCAGTTGCGCGCCTTCCTCGACAGGGAGCTGGGCACATGAAGACCCTCATCGCCGGAGCCGGCCGCTTCGGTAGCCAAGCCGCCCAGGTGCTCGCCGCCGCGGGCCACGACATGACGCTCATCGACCTGGACGACGACCGCGTCGCCGCGCTGACCGGCGACTTCCCCGCCCGGCTGGTACTCGGCGACGCCTGTGAGCCGGCCATCCTCGAAGAAGCCGGCGCGCTCGGCGCCGACCTGCTCATCGCCGCCACTGGCGATGACGAGGACAACCTCGTCATCAGCCTGCTCGCCAAGCGACAGTTCGCCGTCCCCCGGGTGGCCGCCCGGGTCAACGACCCGGACAACGCATGGCTGTTCGACCAGCGGTGGGGTGTGGACGTCGCCGTGTCGGCGTCGGCTCCACTCATCTCGCTCATCCAGGAGGCCACCGGCACCGCCGACACCGTCGCCCTGCTGCGGTTGAGCAGAGCCGGGGTAAGCGTCATCGAGACCGCCATCGGTCCGGGCTCCCGCGCATGCGGGCAGGCCCTCGCCGACATCCCACTGCCACCTGGCACCGTCATCGCCACCATCATCCGCGACGCAAGGCCAGTCGCCCCCGACTCCCAGGTCCGCCTCCAGCCCGGCGACGAACTGCTCATCGTGTCCCACGATGCCAACACCGCCGACGTCCACGCCGCCTTCCAGTAGCGGACCAGGCGTGCGGCACGGCCAGCGCAATGCCGGCAATCGGGACGACACGCCCAACGCGGTGTCGGCGCGAGCCATGCCGGGCTGCCGTCTAGTGTCACGGCAGACCTCTGACAAGGAGTCCCCTCGATGTCGGATGATTACGTACCTCCGTCGAACCTCGTTGCGCGGATCGGTGCCGGTGTCGTCGGTGGCCTCGCCGGTGGCGTCGTCCTCGGCGCGGTGCTGCTGGTCATGGACGAGATGACGGCGATCGGTAACCTGGTCGGCAGCTCCACGACCCGCGGCGCGTGGCTGGTGCTGGGCGCCATCTGCCTGGTGGCGGGCGGTGTGTTCGGTGCGCTCTTCGGTACCTGGATCAGCCGGCAGCTCATCTCCGCCATCGGCATCGGGCTGCTCTACGGCGGCATCTGGTGGGCGATCCTGCCGCTGCTCGTACTCCCGCTGCGCAACGGCGGCAAGCTGTTCGACATCGACGGCACGATGGTCGAGCTGGGCGCGTACGCGGCGTTCGGCATCGTCTGCGCCGTGATCTACGCGATGGCCGGCCCGCGCCGGCGGTACTGGTACGGTCCGCGCCGCTCCTGGGGGCTGGTGTACGCCACACCGCGGCGGCGCCGGCGCAAGCGGGACGATGACGACGACTGAGCCGGTACCGCTCCGGGAGCGCCGCGTCGACCTCTTGTTCCTCGCCTTCCTCGTCGTCAACGCGGTGCTCATCACGTACCTGATCGACCTGGAGCAGCTCGTCGTCGCCGACCCGGCGCACTTCGACTATCCACTGTGGCCACCTGGTCCGGTCATCGACCTCGTGCACTGGTACGGCAACCACTATGATCCGCTGCTGCTGGCCCGGCCGCCGTTCTGGCGCATGACGATCTGGATCGACGTGCTGTTCTTCGGGCCGTTCTACTTCTTCGCGATCTACGCGTTCAGCCGCGGTCGGGACTGGATCCGGGTGCCGGCCCTCGTCTGGTCCGGCACGATGCTCGCCAACGTACTGATCATCCTGATGGAGGAGCGGTACGGCGTTCACGCCACCGAGCATTTCGGCGCCGTCGTCGCGGCCAACGCGACCTGGCTGCTGATGCCGCTTGCGATGATCTGGCGGATGCGCCGCGACCATCCGTTCAGCCGGCCCGCATGAGAGACAGCCGGCCCGCATGAGAGACCGGTACGGCCCGTGGGCCCTGGTCGCCGGTGCGTCGGCCGGCCTCGGCGCTGCGTTCGCCCGCCGGCTCGCGGGCCACGGGCTCGATCTCGTACTCGTGGCCCGGCGCGCCGAGCCGCTCGCCGAGCTGGCCGGCTCGCTCCCGGTGCACGCCGTACCGGTCGCGGCCGACCTGGCGACCGCCGGCGGCCTCGATGCGGTCGCCGCCGCCACGGCCGGGCGGGAGATCGGGCTCGTCGTCGCCAACGCCGCGTACTCCCCGATCGGTCCGTTCGTCACGCAGGACCCGGCGCACACCGCCCGGGCGATCGACCTCAACTGCCACGCACCGCTCTGGCTCGCGCACCGGTTCCTGCCGGCGATGGCGGAACGGCGGCGCGGCGGGTTCATCGTGATGTCGTCGCTCGCCGGCCAGCAGGGCTCACCGGGCATCGCCACCTACGCCGGCACCAAGGCGTTCGGCATGGTGTTCGCGGAGGCGCTGTGGTACGAGCTGCGGGGCAGCGGCGTCGATGTGCTGGCCTGCGTGGCCGGCGCGGTGGCCACGCCGGGGCTGGCCGCCAGCAAGAGCCGCCGGGCACCGGGCACCCGTACGCCGGAGCAGGTCGTCGACGCCGCGCTGGGCGGGCTGGGCCGCGGCCCGCGCGTCGTGCCGGGTGCGCTCATGCGGGTGTCGTCGGCGGTGATGACCCGGCTGCTGCCACGGCGGACCGCGATCGCGACGATCGCCCGCGCCGCTAGCGACCTGGAATCACCCGATAACGCGATATAGTGCCGATCGTGGACGACAAGCAGATCCTGCACCAGATAACCGCACTCGTCGACGAGGAGCACCGGCTGCGCACCCGCCGGCAGCACGGCGAG
>JAEHDK010000663.1 GCA_016880465.1 Micromonosporaceae bacterium | reverse complement strand
GGGCCGGCCACGGTCAGCGCCGCCCGCGCCGCCGCCGCGGCGGAGCTGGCCGACGCCCGACCGTTGCGCGACAACGCCTTCAAGGTGCCGATGGCCACGAACACGATGGTCGCGGTGCTGCGCGAGCTGATCGGAGTGGAGCCGCTATGACGACGACACGCCGCGCCGGGCCACCCGCCGGCGGCGCCGTACTCGAAGCCCGCGCGATCGGTCAGCCGCTGCCGCGGCTCGAGGGGACCGCCAAGGTCACCGGGACCGCTCCGTACGCCTTCGAGCAACCGGTCGCCGCTCCGCTCTACCTCTACCCGGTGCTGTCCAGTGTCGCGCTGGGACGGATCACCGCGATCGACACCACGACCGCCGCGGCGACGCCGGGAGTGGTCGCGGTGCTCACCCACGACAACGCGCCGAGACTGGCCTCGGACGAGGACCGGGAGCTGTGGGTACTGCAGTCCGACGCGGTCCATTTCCGCGGGCAGATCGTCGGTGCGGTGGTCGCGGAGACCTCGGAGATCGCTCGCGAGGCGGCCCATGCGGTCGCCGTCGCGTACGACGTCCAACCCGCCGATCTGCTGCTGAGTGCCGACCGCACCGACCTGTACGCGCCGCAGATTGTCAATGGCGGGGTAGAAACCGACACCCACGCCGGGGACGTGGCGGCGGCGATGGCCACCGCGGCCGTGACCGTCGACCAGACGTACTCCACGCCGATGGAGCACAACAACCCGATGGAGACGCACACCACGGTCGCGCTCTGGCAGACCACCGACGGTACGGGTCAGCTGACGCTGTACGACGCGAACCAGGGTACGGCCGCCATCCAGGACGAGCTGGCGTCCGTCTTCGGCATCGACCCGAACCGGATCCGGGTCATCTCACCGCATGTCGGCGGCGGGTTCGGCGCGAAGTACCGCCCGCGCGCCCATCAGGTCGTCGCCGCCCTGGCCGCGCAGGTGGTGGCCGGCCGGCCGGTGAAGTTCGCGCTCACCCGGCAGCAGATGTTCTATTACGTCGGCTACCGAACGCCGACCATCCAGCGGATCCAGCTCGGCGCGGACGCCGGCGGCCGGCTCACCGCGATCGCTCATGACGTCGTCGAGCAGACCTCGAAGATCAAGGAGTTCGCGGAGCAGACCGCCTACGGTACGCACACCATGTACGCCGCGCCGAACCGCCGTACCTCGCACCGGCTGGCCGCGCTCGACGTGCCCGTCCCCGGCATCATGCGGGCGCCGGGCGAGACACCCGGGATGTTCGCGCTCGAGTCGGCGATGGACGAGATGGCGGTCGCGTGCGGCTTGGATCCCATCGAGTTCCGCCGCCGCAACGAGCCGGACCGCGACCCGACGAGCGGACTCCCGTACTCGACGCGCAACCTCCTCGCCTGCCTCGACCAGGGCGCCGGCGAGTTCGGCTGGATCGGCCGCGATCCGACACCGGGCGTCCGGCGTGCGGGCGGTTGGCTGGTGGGTACGGGCGTGGCCAGCAGCACGTACCCGATCTACCCACGAGCAGACCCGTCGCACGCGCGGATCCGGGTATTCGACGGTGGCCGGTACCGGGTGGAGATACAGGCCTCGGATATCGGTACCGGCACCTGGACCTCGCTGACCCAGATCGCGGCGGACGCGCTGGGCGTCCCGGTCGATGCCGTCAGCCTGCAGATCGGGGACAGCTCGTTGCCCGCGGCCACGGGTGCGGGCGGGTCGATGGGAATCATCGAGTGGGGCTCCGCCATCGCCGACGCGGCGCGGGTCCTGCGGGACCGGTTCGGCCCGGACCCGGACGACGGTGCCGAGGCCGAGGGGGCCACGCCGCCCGATGCCAGCCTCGGCAAGGTGTCGCGGCACGTCTTCGGCGCGCAGTTCGCCGAGGTCCGCGTCGATGCCGACACCGGCGAACTCCGGGTCGACAGGCTGCGCGGCATCTTCGCGGTGGGTCGGGTCATCAATCCCCGTACCGCCCGATCCCAGCTCATCGGCGGGATGGTGATGGGCCTGTCCATGGCCCTGCACGAGTACAGCGTGCTCGACCCGCGCTTCGGGCATGTCGTCAACCACGACTTCGCCGAATACCACATCGCCACGAACGCCGACGTCAAGGACATCGACGCGACCTGGATCGACGAGATCGACCTGAACTACAACCCGATGGGCGCCAAGGGTATCGGCGAGGCCGGCATCGTCGGCACCGCCGCCGCCATCGCCAACGCGGCCTACCACGCGACCGGGGTACGCGTCCGCGACCTGCCCATCACCCCCGACAAGCTGCTGCTGCCCGCGGGGTGACGGGCCCGGTCGCGGCGTGCGCCCGGACCGAGCCGTCAGGCGGCCCTGCGGCGCGCCTGGGCGGCGTGGTACTCGGCGACTAGCTCCTGCGCGATGCGGCCCCGCTCGGACACCGGCCGGCCGGCTTTCCGGGCCCATTCGCGGATGGCTCTGTTCTGTTCCGGGTCGCCGGACAGGCCGGCCCGGGCCCGCGCGGTACGGCCGCCGGTGACGAGTCCACCGCGGCCCACCTTCCGACCCGCCGCCACGTACGGCGCCACGACGTCACGGAGTTTCTTCGCGTTCCTGGTGCTGAGGTCTATCTCGTAGAACTGACCGTCGAGGCCGAACCTGACGGTCTCTACGGCGCTGCCGCCGTCCAGATCGTCCTCGAAAACGACGACTTCCCGCCGTGCCATGGTGGTCCTTCCGGGAAAAGCAAGACTGTGATGAATCAAGATAACCGCTTCGCGCCTCTTTGCCAACGCATCCGGCGGCCGCCGCCGGCACGGCATGCGCCGGTCGAGCCGGGCGAAGCGAATCGCCTCGACAACTCTTGTCATACAGTCATTACCCATTCACTCATCGTGCACAGATATGGATGCGCCGGCTTGGCACCCTCGACCCATGCCACACCGTTAGGGTTTTCGCTCCGCGCCTCTACCTGGTCACCCGTGCTGCCTACCCGCCGCGGCCCAGGCGTGCCAGGTGGCGCATGCGGCGTTCGATTTCGCCATAGCTCACCCCCGACATCGTTTCATGACTGGCGTATCACCTCGAATACCCTCGTCGTACTGGCCCACCTGCGCAACGCGTGACCGTTGCCGCGCGCGGAGCTCGCCGAACTGCGGGCACAGCGCGGCGCGCTGCGTGCCCAGCTCGACGGCGATCCGGCGGCGGCCACCGCATGGCTGCAGCGCAAGGCACCGCGGCAGGCTGCCGCACCCGCTGCTCGTGGCGTCGCGACGAGTCGACATGCCCGGAACACCAAACCGGGCGCCCGTGTCGGCACGCGGCGCCCGGCGGGTCAGCTCATCAGCCGGCTAGCACGGTGGAAAGGTCAACGTCCGGCCTTGGCGTGGTACTCGTCAACGATTTCCTGCGGGATTCGGCCTCGGTCGGAGATATTCTTCTTCGCCTTCTTGGCCCACTCCCGGATCGCCCGGTTCTGCTCGCGGTCGCTTGCCGCGCCGCGTCCACGCGCGGTACGCCCACCGACCGTGAGACCGCCGCGGCCCACCTTGCGGCCCGCGGCCACATAGTTCGCCAAGGAGTCACGTAGCTTCTTGGCATTCTTGGTGTTCAGGTCTATCTCGTACGAAGTCCCGTCGATGGCGAACCGCACGGTCTCGGCCGCGTCGCCACCGTCGAGGTCGTCCTCGAGGACCACCATTTCACGTCGTGCCACTCTAGTTCCTTTCCCCGCATGCCACCTCTACCTTAGCAAGAAGATAACGCCGGTCGGGTGAAGATTGCAAATACTCGGCCGACACCACCTCCGGAATTCGGCGAGGCGTCACACCCCGTTAGTCACGGCCGCGTCTCGCGTCACAAGGTCGCCGAACGGGAGCCGTGGCGCACGAAACTGACCGACGGTATTCCGAGGTAGGACCGACCGTGTTCACCTCGACAGGCGGCGGCCGGGTGTCGCCGGTGGAGCCTCGGCTACCGCCTCATTCGGGCGTGCGGGCCTCGCGCCATCGCGCAATGCGGCCGTCGAGACCTCGCAGGTAGGAAATGTCGCCGAGGTCGCCACCGATTCTTTCGAGCAGGAGGCGTACCCGCTCGGGCACCCCGAGCGCGCCGTCGGAAGCGGTGCTCAACAACGCCCTCTTGCGCTTCTTGGCCTCGGTGCTCCCGACGCGGGCAACCGCATATTCGACGTAGCGCTGGACCAGCTCGTCACCGGCGCCGTCGCCGAACAGGTCAACGAGCTCGTCGGCCCACGAGTGGCAGCGTTGTTCAAGCAGAGCGGCCGTCCCGTCCAGCCGCTCAGCGTCGATGCGATCCATGACCGCCCTCAGCCAGCTCGGAACCGCGCTCACGTCACCGACGTCTCCTCAACTCGTAGCCGAACGCGGCCAGCTCGGCCAGGATTCCGGCTCCCATGCTGGTAGGCCACTGCCACCTCGCGGTGTGGAGGTCTGCCAGGTGCACCGGGATAGATGCCACGCCGAGGAGGCCCCAATAGGCCAGGACGCCGGCGATCAGGTAGACACAGGCCTTCTTGACATGGGCCGGCCGTACCTGCTTGGCCCATCGTTCCAGCAGTCGATTATCGGTGTAGATGTCCAGTAGCAGGAAACATACGCCGGCCAGCAGGACGGGCAGGTACCAGAGGACGGGCGTCACGGGTACGAACCTCGCTTCTGCAGGACAGCGATCTCGCGCTACGGGGAACCACTGTGCCGGTAGCGGAATCCGCTTCCGGTTTCCTCGACTCGGAGCCGCCCGGCGCGGACGAGCTCGGTCAGCAGGTCCAGGGTCTGGCTGGGCGGAATCGGCATGCCGTTGGCAACGGTGTACGGACCGAGCGACTCGTACGCCGAGACGAGCGCGACAATAAGACCCTTGGCCTCCTCCCGGAGCGACTCATCGGTCAACGGTGGGCTCAGTGGCAGGGTCCAGCCGATGCTGGCAACACATTCCCAGGCGAGGAACGGGTTCGCGAAGACCCCGTTCGCGGACTGGACCGCCACGGCGCCGGCGTCGTAGAGCGCCGTGAACGAGTCGACGTCCGTCACCCCGCCCATCCCGATGATCTCGTACCGCAGGCCCGTCTCCAGGCGCAGCCGGGCAAGGTTGGTGACGAAGTCGAGGGCGTAGTTCCGGATCGCGATCCCGGAGATCCCGGCCAGTAGCCGCCCCGGAAACGTCGCCTGGCCGCGGCCGTCGGTCACCTGAGACTGCAGGGTGTTGATGCCGGAGAACGCGTCGACCAGGGGGCCGATCGCGGTGACCAGGCGCTCCAACTGCTCCATCGGCAGGTACGACAGCTTGGCGATGATCCGGGTGCCCGGGTCGGCTCGGGCGCGGACGGCCTCCACCACCTCCCGGGTGAGGTCGACATCCAGGCACATCGGGGGCTTGACTCCGTGTCCCGGGACCAGCGAGTTGGGGCAGGACAGGTTCAGTTCGATGAACTCGGCGCCGGCCCGCTCGGCCCGTTTGGCGACGAACGCGAAGTCGTCGGCGAGGGCAGCCGGGCGAGCGGTCCGGTCGTAGTCGTCGCCCATGACACTGACGATCAGGATCTGGTCGTCATGGAGGACATTGAGGCTCTCTTCGAGATCCGGCTCCCAGTACTCCGGATCGGACGAGGGAACGCCGAAGGAGTTGGCGGTGGAGACATCGGTGCGACCGACATCGACCCAGTCGCTTTGCTCCGCGACGACCTCGTGGATGTCCGGACCGAGCGGCAGCGGCTCGACCACCCGGGGCAGGAACACCCAGTTCGGCGGTGGACTCGGCTCATGGGCCCGGCTCCGGACCGTCTTGTACGTCAGCACATTGAAGCCGTTGCGGGAGAAGTAGTGGATCCACTGGGCGTTGGCCGTCAGCACCGATGCCGGCACCCCGATCGGAAAGCCAATTCGCTTGCCCAGCACCATCCAGGAGCGGTTGTCGACCCGGGGCCGCCGCGGAACGAGCGGTCCGCACGGAACAGCCGCGTTCAGGAAGTACTCCTCGTTGATCCGGTACGCCGGAAACAGCAGGTGGTGTTTCGCCAGCAGCGGTTGGCGGCCGGAGAAGTACAGCACCTCGACGAGCCGGACGAGATCGTTCTCGGATTGCAGGTGCCCCTGCACGGCGTCGTTCAGCGTGGTCTGCGCTCGCCTGCGGCGCGCCGGATCCACGACGACGCGATCGTACGCGACCAGAACCTGGTCCAGCGGCTCCCTGGCGACCTGGAGGTCATGCATCACGCGCTGGATCAGCTGGCCTTCCTCGCCGCGTGGAAGAGCGCTCGCCCGGGAACGAGGTCGACCATCGAGCGGGAGTGCTACCGGGGCGCTAGGCGCTGCGTAGGACATCATCACCGCCGATACGTCGGGTTGCCTTAAGGTAAACTATCCGCTACCCACCTGCCAAGGAACGGACCCGAAAGGCGGAGTTTCCCGGACGAAGCGTCGGCCGATTAGTCATCATTCTTATCGGCGCTTATGCGCTGGCCGGATTTCCCCGCGGACGCCGTCTATCCGGCAGCGCAGTTGATGAGCGAGGATGCCGCGTCAGGCGGCCCGGACGGTGGGCAGCAGCTCCTCCTTTGCCCAGGTGATGAACCGCTCCTGGGCGTCGCCGCCGACCTGTACCAGGGCGAGGTGCGTGAACCCTGCCTCCTCGAACCTCCGGATCGCCGCGACATGCTGGTCGAGATCGGGGCCACACGGCATCTTCGCGGTCACGTCGTCCTCGCGTACCGTCTCGTACGCCGTCTCGAACGAGACCGGCAGCGGCAGCTCGGCGTTGGTCTTCCACGGGCCGACGAACCAGCGGAACTGCTCCATCACCCGCTCGACGGCGGTCTGCTGATCGGTGTCGTACGACAGCGGGACCTGCCCGATGCGCGGCTTCCCCGAACCGCCCGCGTCGTCGAACATCTTGCCCAGCTCGGCGTGCGGCTGGACGGCGATCAGCGCATCGGCGTTGCGTCCGGCCAGATGGCAGCTCTCCACCCCGGACGCCGCGATGCCGATCGCCGGCGTGGGATCGGGCAGGTCCCAGACCTTCGCCGACTCGACATCGAAGTACTTGCCCCGGAACGTTACCGTGCCGCCCTCCCAGAGAGCGCGGATTATCTGCACCGCTTCCTCGAGCATCTCGTGCCGCAGGCCGGCAATGGGCCATTGCCCACCGACAATGTGTTCATTCAGGTTCTCACCGGCACCGAGCCCGAGGGTGAACCGCCCGCCGGACAGTAGCTGCATGGTGGCCGCCTTCTGTGCGACGACGGCCGGATGATAGCGACGGGTCGGGCAGGTGACGTACGTCATCAGCGGAATGTGGTCGGTCGCCTGAGCGGCGGCGCCGAGCACGCTCCAGGCGTACGGAGCGTGGCCCTGCGCGTCCAGCCACGGCGAATAGTGGTCGCTGATGACCGCGAAGTCGAAGCCGGCGTCCTCGGCGAGCGTGACGTCGCGTACCAGCTGCCGGGGACCTGCCTGTTCACACAGCATCGTGTAGCCGATCATCATCATGATGGTCCCCCGTGCTTCTCCAGCTCGCGCGTCACGGCGGTGAGATCCTCGTGCGCCAGTCCGTGTTCGGCCGCCTGCTGCCATTCGTCCGCCAGGCACGCCAGCGTGGGGAAGCCGTGGTCGCCGGCGGCCTGGAGCGCGAGCCGTACGTCCTTGAGTGCGTGCGCCAGGGCGAACTGGGCTGAGTACTCGTCGTCCGCGATCCGGCGCAGCTTGGCGGCCTGCCAGGGCGACACGATCGGACCGTCG
Organism: Micromonosporaceae bacterium; assembly: GCA_016880465.1. Lineage (GTDB taxonomy): Bacteria > Actinomycetota > Actinomycetes > Mycobacteriales > Micromonosporaceae > EFPC-2. Next base: position 2,268 of record JAEHDK010000663.1, on the reverse strand, counting down.
CCGAGCGCCTCCACCACGGTCTCAGCCTCGAACCCGAGCCGCCGCGCCAGTGCGACCGAGGTGGCGACCGCTTCGGCGGCGAACGCGACCCAGGTGTTGTTCACCAGCTTCAATCGTGATCCGGCGCCGACGTCGCCGACCCAGATCGTACGGTCGCCGAGCGCGTCGAACAGCGGCGTCACGCGCGGCCGCGCCTCGTCCGGCCCGGCCGCGAAGATCGTCAGCTGGCCCTGCTCCGCCGGATCCTTGCTGCCGGACACCGGGGCGTCGAGGAGTGTCACGTCGGGCCGCTCGAGGTCCACCATGGCCGCGACCTGCTCGATGCCGGCCAGGCCGATCGTGCTCATCTGGGCCCAGATCGTGCCGGCCCCGAGCGCGGCCAGCATGTCCTGGTCGCGGGCGATCGACCGGACGGCATCGGCGTCCGTCACCATCGTGACGACTATCGTGGCTTGCCGCGCGGCGTCAGCCGCGGTCGGCGCCAACTCCGCGCCGAGCTGCACCAGGTCCTGGGCGGCCTCCGCGTGCCGGTTCCACACGACCGTCGGGATGCCGGCGCGCAACGCACTGGCAGCCATCCCGTGCCCCATAGTCCCGGTGCCGAGCACCGCAACCGGCTCCTGCGTGCGTGCCATGGGCGTCCCCCTCGCCGGTTGTCCGCTCGGCCGGGGGTCTGATCAGCATAACGCCGGCGGCTCAGCCGGCGGGCGCGAAGAACCTGGATCCGCACCGGCCGCCGTACTCCCCCGGCGCGGGGGACGGCGGCATTGCGCGGTCCACCCGCACCGGGAATGCTGAGCGCCGTGACGGACTACCTGAGGTACGGTGCTGGATGCCTGCTCGGCGTGGTATTCGCGGTGGCCGCGGTGAGCAAGTTGCGAAGTCGCCGGGCGTTCACCGAGTTCGTGGCATCGCTTCGACCGATGGGTCTGGCGCCGGCTGCGCGACTGCCACTGGTGGCCGGGGCGGTCGCCGTGGCCGAGGTGGCCGTCACCGTCCTGCTCGCCGTGTCGTTGGGCGGCCCGCTGCCGGAGAACCCGGCGTCGACGGTGGCCGCCCTGGGTTTCGCCGGAGCAGTGGCGCTCCTGGCCGTGCTGACCGGCGGAGTTGCCGTGGCACTGCGGCGCGGGGTCAGCGCCCCGTGCCGCTGTTTCGGTGTCTCCGCGGCCCCGCTCGGGCCGATCCACCTGGCCCGTAACGGCATCCTGCTCGTGGTCGCGGCCGTCGGCCTCATCAGTGTGCTGGCGTCGCCGCTCGGCAGCGGCGAGGCGGCGGGACTCGCCATTGCCGTTCCCGCCGGCCTGGTGCTCGGCGCGCTCATCGTGGCGTTTGACGACCTGTGGTTCCTGTTGGCGCCCCCGGCCCGCCGGCAGTAGGCGGCTCCGCCGCCGGCCGACCCCAGCTCAGTAGACCGAGTAGTGCGCAGGAGATGGCGGCGGTGCCGGCTGCACCGGCTGCTGCCGGAGAGACCGCCCGGCGGCGGCGATCCGTTGCCGGATGTCCAGGCGCAGCGCCGGCAACCGCGGGTAGAACAGGTTGCCGGGGCACTGCGTGGCGGCCCAGTCGCGGTGCCCGCACAGGGCGTCGACGGTCCGTGCAGCACCGTTGACCGGGTTGACGTAGTTGACGCGACCGAGCGGGTCGATCCGGTACACCCGGGCCACCGACGCCAGCACCCGGGCCAGCGACTCGCTCGCGGCCGCGGTCGGCAGCCGGTTGGTGAAGTCGCCAAGCAGTACGACGCCGATGTTCCCGGTGTTGAAGTTCAGTACGTGTGCACCGGTCACCGACGTCGGTGCGCCGCCACCGCCGACCGGGCCGGCGGCCACCGGCACCGGATCGGCGCCCGACCAGCGACCCTCGTACACCGTGCCGGCCTCGTCGATCAGCAGGTGGTAGCCGATGTCGCCCCAGGCCTCCGTGTTCGCCTGGTAGTAGTAGATGGCCCGGACAGTCGCCGCGGGATCCGGGTCGTTGTTGGCGCCGGCGGTGTGGTGGACGGTCAGCGCCTGGGCCGGGGCGAACTCGGCCGGCCAGTCCTCGTACCCGTTGATGAACCGGAGTGTCTCGTTCGCACCCCAGCCGGCCCGCGAGAGGTACGGGACGTCGCACGTCGTACCGTCCGGCAGCGGCAGCCGGGTCGGCGCCGCCGCAGCCACCCGCAGGTTGACGGTGTTGAGCTCGGTGACGCGGGCGGTACCGCCACCGGCGACCCAGATCTCGTAGCCGACCGTGCCCGGCACGACGAGCAGGGCGCTGCCGGAGGAT
>JAEHDK010000662.1 GCA_016880465.1 Micromonosporaceae bacterium | reverse complement strand
GTACGCTCCAGCACCTCGTTGACCACCTGCGCGGGGTCGACCCGGCGCAGCCACATCTCCGGCCGCAGCGTGATCCGGTGCCCGAGGGCCGGGACCGCCACCGCCTTGACGTCCTCCGGGATCACGTAGTCCCGCCCGGCCAGCGCGGCCCGGGCCCGGGAGAGCAACAGCAGTGCCAGCGAACCGCGCGGCGAGGCGCCGACCAGGACGTGCGGATGCTCCCGGGTGGCGGCGGCCAGCGCCACGATGTACCGGCCGATCGAGTCCTCGACGGCGATGTCCTCGATCGCCACCTGCATGCTGACCAGCGTGGGCGGGTCGACTATCGGGTCGAGCTGCGTCTCCTCCTGGCGGCGGGCCATCCGCCGGCGGAGTACCTCCCACTCCTCCTCGGCCGCCGGGTACCCGAAGGACACCCGCAGCAGGAACCGGTCGAGCTGCGCCTCGGGCAGCGGGTAGGTGCCCTCGTACTCGATCGGGTTCGCTGTCGCGAGGACGTGGAACGGCGGCGCCAACCGGTACGTGGTGCCCTCGACCGAGACCTGCTTCTCCTGCATGGCTTCCAGCAGGGCCGACTGGGTCTTCGGCGGGGTCCGGTTGATCTCGTCGGCCAGCAGCAGGTTGGTGAACAGCGGCCCGGGCCGGAAGGTGAAGTCGTGGTTGCGCTGGTCGTAGAGGAACGAGCCGGTGACGTCGGCCGGCAGCAGGTCCGGCGTGAACTGCAGCCGGCGGAACTCCAACCCGAGCGCCTGGGCGAACGACCGCGCCGCCAGCGTCTTCCCGAGGCCCGGCAGGTCTTCGAGCAGCACGTGCCCGCCGGCCAGGATGCCACCGAGCACCAGCTCCAGCGAGCTGCGCTTACCGACCAGCACGCTGCCGACCGCATCGAGCACGCTCCGGCCTAGCCGGCCGACCTCGTACGCCGGTAGCACCGGTGTCTCCGCTGGGTTCACAGCCCCTCCAAGGTCGAGACGACGTCGGCCAGTTCGCGCGGCGTCAGGGTACGGGTGACCGGGGTGGTCAAGAACGTCCATAGTGGACCACCGAGCAGCTCGCGCGCGCGTACCGGGTCGCTCGTCATCGTGCAGCTGTGCCGTTGCCGCAGCCGCTCGTCCACCAGCTCGCGGATCTGCGCCTGGACGGTACGCGTGAAGCGCTCCGGGTCGGCCTGCGTCCAGGACAGCCGGGTCTCCCAGCGGGCCGCCGCGGCGAACAGGCCGTCCTGTGCCGGCGTTGTCAGACCAGCCGCCCGTGGCAGTTGCCGGTCCATCGGCACCACGTCGACCGTGCGGAGGACCCGGTTCAGCAGGACCAGCGCGAGCGCCGCCGGGAAGACGAGCAGGACCGGCAGGCCGACCAGCAGCAGTCGGGCCAGCAGTACGACGACCGCGGTGATCGCCGCAGCCTGGAGGAGCACCTTGCCGGCCCAGACCGCTCTGGGGTCCGCACGCCGCGGGCGCCGCGGCTCCTCCTCGTACCGCAGCAGGTCGTCGATGCTCGCGGTCGACCGGCGGTCCTCGCTCATGGGGCCGGCGCCGATCCGGCCGACGCCGACGCGGTCAGCTCGCCCCGGAGCTGGCGGAGGGCGGAGACGGCCCCGGTACGCATCTGCTCGTCGACGGCGTGGGTGGCGTACCGTGCCGCCCGGTAGATCGCGGCGAACCGGTCGAGCACCCCGCGGTCGACCCGGTGCTCGCCGAGCAGCCGGAGCACGAGGTCGGTGGAGGTGTCGCCGATGTGCCGGGGGGTACCGGCCGCCGCCGCGGCGTATTCCAGCCGGACCCAGCAGGCGATCACCGCCCGCCGCGGGTCGGCGTCCACGTCGGACAGCTCGGCCAGGCCGGCGTCCAGCGCGGCCACCACCTCGTCGGTACGCTGGTGCGCCGCCGTGGCGCCCCGCTCGGTGGGCAGAGTGCCCCGCCGGAGCGACATGTGTTCCCGGAGAACCGTCCACACCAGGACCGCGATCACGGCCACGGCGATCGTGGCCAGCAGCACGAGCGCCGACTTGGCGAACCAGTCCGGAATCGTGAGCCCGGTCCGGCGGTCGCCAGCGGCGTAGGGGTCGACCGAAGGGGGCGGTCCGCTGCCGACCGGGAACTCCCGCGGCGACAGTTCGGGGATCGGCAGTCTGGTCGCGCGCGGCGACGACAGCGCGGTCGCGGCGGCCGCCAGGCCGAGGAGGCCGACCACGGCGAGCGCGGGCAACCAGCGGCGCGCCGCAGCCGCCCGGCGTACGGCCGGGCGGGCCGGCCGCCCCTCGGTGGTGTCGTGCATCTGTTCCGGCCCCCCGGTCCGCTATGCCGTCATCCCCCGCCCGCCAGGTCCTTTGCCCGCAGGAAGATGGCATCCAGCATTGCCGGTGTCAATCGGCCGGTAAAGGTGTTCTGCTGGCTGACGTGGTAACAACCCAGCAACGCCGGGGTGCCGGGCTGCTGCGACAACCGACCGTGCCCGAACGCCGGCCGGGGCGAGGGCGGGCGTACCCCGTACACCTTGGTCAGGGACGACCACCAGGTGGCCCAGGCGAACGCGCCGAGAGAGACCACGACGGACAGCGTGGGTCTGATCAGCTCGAGCTCGCGGTGCGCCCACGGCGCACACCGATCCCGCTCCTCGGGCGTCGGCTTGTTGTCCGGCGGTGCGCAGCGCACCGCGGCGAGAATGCGGGTGTCGTAGAGGACGAGGCCGTCGTCCGCCGCCACGCTGGTGGGCTGGTTGGCCAGGCCGGCCCGGAAGAGCGCCGCGAACAGCACATCGCCCGACCGGTCGCCGGTGAAGATGCGGCCGGTCCGGTTGCCGCCGTGCGCGGCCGGCGCCAGGCCGACCACGCCGATCCGGGCGTCCGCCGGGCCGAATCCGGGCACCGGCCGCGCCCAGTACTGCTGGTCCCGGAACGCGGCCCGCTTCGTCCGCCCCGCCTCCTCCCGCCAGGCGACGAGCCGGGGACAGGCCCGGCACGAGGACACCACGGCGTCGAGGCTGG
>JAEHDK010000661.1 GCA_016880465.1 Micromonosporaceae bacterium | reverse complement strand
CGCCTCGGTGTCCGGACCGCCCGGCGACCGGCCGGCGCCGCCGCCACCGCCCGGCATCACGCCGATCGTGCCGCTACGCGGTCCCGCGGTGCCCGGACCGACCCACCCGGTCTCGCCGGCACAGCCGGCCGCGGCGGCGTACCTGCCCCCGGCCCCGGGCCACCGGCTGCCGCCCGGTGTCGAGCCGTTCCGCACCACGATCACGACCGGCCCACCGGACGGTACGGGCTACGGCGCCGGCGGGTACGCCCCGATCCCGACGCAGCGGCCCGTCTCCCCGGCCGCCCCGCCCGGCTCGCGCGCCAACTGGCCGCTGTCGGCCGGCATGGATGAGCCGGTCACCGGGTTGGCGCCGGATCCGATCCTCGGCGACCCGTACGCCGGCCTGAGCCTCCCCCCGGTCGAGCCGGACCGCTCGAACGACCGGGTCACGCCGCCGTGGCAGGCCGACGACCTGCCCGAGCCGTCACCGATGCTGCGGCTCGTGGAGCCGCCGCCGCTGGCCGATCCGGCACTGCGCAACCTCGGTCCCGACCACAGCTCCGGGGTGCGGTTCGACCCGCCCGCGCTGCGGCTGGTCGACGGTTCGGCGCGCGATGGCGGGCTGGACTCGGGCCACGGTCGCCGGCCGGCCGCGTCGACCGTGTCGATGGACAACTACGGTGACGCCGATCTACTGATCTTCGCGGCCGCCCGGTCGGCCTGGTTCTCCGACGAGGCCGACGAGATCGACTGGACGAACCCCGCCGACGCCGGCTGGCGCGCGGCCGAGCAGGCCGCCCGGCCGTCCGTGGCCGCTGCCACGATGGCCGGCCTGCCCAAGCGGGTCCCGCAGGCGAACCTCGTACCCGGCTCACCGATCGCGGCGCCGGACCGGCCGCTGCGCATCGTCCGCGATCCCGCCAGCATCGCCGCGCACACCGCCGGCTACTTCCACGGCTGGCGCCGCGGGCAGGAGATCGGCGGGTACGCGGTGGGTGGTCGTCCGGGCCGGGAAAGCGCGCAGGGCTGGGACTTCAGCCGGGACAGCGGGGAACCTGACTACGGCTACGAGTCGGACTACGACTACCGACCGGCGGCCTACCACTCGCGCTGAGCACGGAGAACGCCGCGGGCCCTGGGGGCCGCGGCGTTTCCGCGTTCGCCGACCGGCGTCAGGCCGGTGCGCCCGTACGCTGCCGGCGCATCGACAGGACGTACTCCACCAGCGAGATCAGGACCTGCTTGGTCGACTCCCGGTTGCGTGCGTCGCACGTCACCACCGGTACGTCCGCGGAGATCGCGAGCGCGTCCCGGACGTCGTCGCCGTTGTGGTACTGCACACCGTCGAAACAGTTGATCGCCACCAGGTACGGCAACCGGCGATGCTCGAAGAAGTCGATGGCCGCGAAGCAGTCCGCGAGCCGTCGGGTGTCCACCAGGACGACCGCGCCGATCGCCCCGCGCACCAGTTCGTCCCACATGAACCAGAACCGCGTCTGCCCCGGCGTACCGAACAGGTACAGGATCAGGTCCCGGTCGATGGAGATGCGACCGAAGTCCATGGCGACCGTGGTCGTCGTCTTGCCGGGCACCTGCCGGGTGTCATCCACCCCTTCGCCGGCCGACGTCATGATCGCCTCGGTAGTCAGCGGCGTGATCTCCGAGACGGAGCCGACCAGCGTCGTCTTCCCGACGCCGAAGCCACCCGCAATGACAATCTTCGCCGACGTCACTCGCCCGCCCGTCGAGCGGGGCGAGGTGTCAGAGCCTCCGAAGTCCACTCAGCACCCTTTCCAGCAGTTCTGTGCCCAGCGCGTCGTCGCTCTCGTCGAACGAGGTCGGCTCGTAGACGGCGACCAGACCTTCTGCGGCCATATCCGCGATGAGCACGCGTGCGACGCCGAGCGGGAGCTGCATCCGCGCGGCAATCTCAGCGAGCGACTGCAGCCGGCCATCGCACAACGCGGCGATGTACTGCTGCTCCCGGCCGTGCGCGCTGGTCTCCCGAGAACCGGCGGTCCGGCCACGGACCGTGGTCTCGACAAGCGCCTCCAGCGCGATGTCCAAACGGGGTCTGGTACGACCACGGGTCACGGCGTACGGGCGGACCAGCGCGCCGATCGGCTCATCCCACTCGGTCATCGCTGCCACCTCCTCCGCCTGCTCCATGGTCACCAGTCGTGCGCGTGCGGCTCGACCTTAGCCGAGCATCGATGCCGCGGTGCGTGGCGGCGGCGTCAGCGCCTCCCCTACCCGGTCCACCAACAGCGCCATTTCGTACCCCACCTGACCGACGTCGCAGCTGCGCGCCGCGAGGACCGCGAACGAGGATCCGTCCGAGATCGACATCAGGAAGAGGAATCCGTTATCCATCTCGACGACGGTCTGGAGGACCGCGCCGCCCTCGAAGCAGCGAGCCGCCCCCTGGGTGAGGCTGACCAGCCCGGACGAGATCGCCGAGAGCTGGTCCGCCCGGTCCCGGGGCAGATCGCGGGATGAGGCGAGGAGCAGGCCATCCGCGGACACCGCGATGGCATGAGCCACGCCGGGTACCCGATCGGCGAAGTTGGCCAGCAGCCAACCGAGATCCTGGGTCGTTGTCATGCTTCCTGCTCCTTGCCAGCCTGCGAGGTCTGCGGCCCGGCCGTGGTCGGCTCAGGGGTCTGGTCCCGGCCGTCAGGTTCCGGCCGTACATCTGTCGGATCGGCGCCCTTCGGCTGTGAACGGCCGCGCTGGACACCGCGATGGTACGCGGAAAGCAGGCCACGTACGGCTTCCGGAGAGCGCCGCTGGGTGCTGCTGCCGGCGTTGTCCACGCCACCCGGTACGAGTTGCGCCATGGGTACCCGCTTCGGCAGCCCGGAAACGGTGGCCTCGGTCGTGTGGATGTCCGTCGCGTCGGCGGCCGCCCGCCAGCCGTCATCGGCCACGGT
>JAEHDK010000660.1 GCA_016880465.1 Micromonosporaceae bacterium | reverse complement strand
CCGGCGGCGCCGCAGCCGCGGAACTCCCCGACGCCGAGTCGTTCGACGCACCCCGGTCGCGCATTCTGGATCCCGCCGACGTGATGAGGGCCTTCGCGGCTGATGGGCCGGTTGCCGTCCAGGCCCTTGACGGTGTGCGCATGCACGGTCTGGCGGTGTGGTCCGGCGGGCGCCGGGTAGGAGTGTTGCTGGTCGGCGCCGAGCGGGCGGCGGCGGATAGGTTGCTACGGGCAGGGAGAACCTCGATAGCGATTGTCGCGGTGCGCCGCGATGCTCAGGCAGCAGCCGTCGCCGAGACCGCCGCGTGGTTCGTTGACGAGCTGCGGTTCGGCTCGCGCCGCACCCCCGAGGAACTCGCCGTCATGGCGCTGCGATTCGGCGTCGCGCTGACCGAGCCACAGACCGCGAGTGTTATCTACTACGACGGGCCGGACACACCGACCTTCAACACCGCTCTGTCGTGGGTCGAGACGCCGCTGCGGTTGGACGGGTGCCGGGCGTGGACGGTGCTCGGCGCCGACGCGCCGCAGCGCATCAAGCTGATCCAGCGACGGTTGCAGGCGTTCGTCAGCGCGGGACGGGTGCTGGTGGCGTCGGGTCCACCGGCGCATGGCGTCGAGGCCATCCGGGCCAGCTTCGACAGGGCGGCCTTCACGCTGCGCTTGCTGGTCAGCGGGCGGGCCGGGTCGGCCGAGGCGTCCGGCACGGCGACCTTCGACGGGCTGGGCCTGGCCGGACTGCTGTTCCAGGTGCCACGCCCGAGCCTGACAAGCTACCTAGAGGCCCGGCTAGGGCCGATCCTCGGCCATCCGGAGCTGCTGCGGACCCTTCGCGCCTGGTACGCCAGCGGCGGTAGCCGGCACAGTGTCGCCAGCGCCGTCCACATCCATCGCAACTCGGTCGGTCACCGGATGGACCGGCTGCGTACGCTGCTCGGCGTCGACCCGGCCGACCCTGCCGTCGCGCTGGAACTGCGGACCGCACTCGCCGCGATGGACCTGCTGGCTGCTCTGGACGGCGAGTGAGCCGGGTTCAGAACGTGAGGACGGCCTTGCCCACGTCGCCCCGCTTGACAGCGCAGACCGCCTCGTTGATCTGCGCGAACGGGAAGTAGCTGATCATCCGATCCACCGGGAACTTGCCCGCGGCGTGCAGGTCCAGCAGCTTGGGCAGGAACACCCGCGGCAGACTGCTGCCGGCGATGATGCCGGTGACCGTTCGCCCGTTGAGGACGCTGCGCCACTTGAAGCTCATCGACTCGCTGGGGCCGATGCCGATCACCCCGATCCGACCGAGCGGTCCGAGCGCCTCGACCCCCGTACGCAGGACGTCCTCGCGCCCGGTCGTGTCGATCGCGTAGCCGAGGCCGTGCGGGGCGATCTCGGCGAGCGCCTTGGCGACGTCAGTGGTTTTCGAGTTGACCACGTGCGTCGCGCCGAAGCCGCGTGCGGCGGTGAGCTTGGCCTCGTTGACGTCAACGGCGACGATCGTCCCGCAGCCGCTGAGACCCGCCGCGATGATCGCCGCCGCGCCGACCGCGCCGGCGCCGAAGATCGCGATCGTCGATCCGGGTTCCGGGTGCAGCACATTGAGCACACCGCCGGCCCCGGTCTGGAAACCGCAGCCGAACGGGCCGACGTGGCGCAGATCGATGGACGGGTCGATGGGCACGACCGCGCGTGCCGGTGCCACCACATGGCTCGCGAACGAGGACTGGCCGAGGAAGTGGCCGTTGACCGCGGTGCCGTCCAGGGATAGGGCGGTCGTGCCGTCCGGCCGGGTACCGGCGAAGTTCAGCACGTCGAACTGGCGGCAGTAGGCGGGTGAACCGGTAAGGCACAGCGAGCAGGAACCACACGAGGCGAACGACATCGCGACATGGTCACCGGTCTTGACCGAGCTGACCTGGCTGCCGACGCGCTCGACAATCCCAGCGCCTTCGTGGCCAAGGACGGCCGGGGTCGGAAAGAAGGTGGCGAACTCGAGGTCCGTACCGCAGATGCCCGCGCTGGCGACCCGGACCAGCACTTCGTCCGGACGCGGCTCCTCCAGGTCCAGCTCAGTGATGGTGAAAGGCTCTCCGGCGCCCTTGAGTAGGGCTGCGGTGGCTCGCATGGACACTCCTTGAGCGGTTCACTACGCGAGATTCCATCTTGACATGCGGAACATAGGCGGTCAAGAATCATCAGCATGGCCACGCTCGACCCGCCACCGGCACGTCTGCTCATCGATGGCGAGTGGTCCGCCCCACGAAACAAGGGTGAGCTTGCGGTTGTCGACCCCGCCAGCCATGAGCTGATCCAGACCGTCGGGCTGGCCGAGGCCGTTGACGTCGAGGACGCGGTTGCCGCGGCGCGGCGGGCCTTTCCCGCCTGGGCGGCGACGTCCCCATCGCACCGAGGTGCTCTCCTGCGCCGCTGGGCCGACCTCATCATGGCGCACGTGGACCCTCTCGCGGCCATCGAGGCGCGGGACGTCGGCAAGCCGCTGTCGGGTGGCCGAATGAATATCTACATCGCCCACGGGATCGTCGACTACTTCGCCGGTGCGGCGGACAAGCTGACCGGCGTCACGTTGCCCACCCGGGCGCCTGATTACCTGGGCTACACCGTTCCGGAGCCGTACGGCGTGTGTGCCGTCCTCATTCCGTGGAACGTGCCCGCCGTGCTGACCGCGGCGAACGTGGCGCCCGCGCTCGCCGCGGGCAACAGCGTCGTCCTCAAGCCGTCCGAGATCGCACCCCTTGCACCGTTCGCGCTGGCCGAGTTGGCCCGCCAGGCAGGGTTCCCGGCGGGCGTCCTCAACGTCGTCGCCGGGCTCGGCCCACAGGCGGGCGCGGCCCTCACCGGCCACGCCGGCATCGACCACATCAGTTTCGTCGGGTCGACCGCAACCGGCCGTGCGGTCATGGCATCCGCGGCCCGTAACCTGGTTCCGGTCAAGCTCGAACTCGGCGGCAAGTCACCCAACGTGCTCTTCGCGGACGCGGAACTGGACGTGGCCATCCCGGCGATCGTCGCGTCCATCACCGAAAATGCGGGCCAGAACTGCTACGCCGGCTCGCGGCTCGTGGTGGAGGACACCATCCACGACGAGGTCGTCGAGCGGGTTGCTGCGGCCATGCGGGCGGTTCGGATCGGTCCCTGGGACGCCGATCTGGACATGGGGCCGCTGGCGAGCGACCAGCAGTTCGCCCGGGTCCAGGGCTTCCTGGCCGAGGCAGCCGGTAGCGGCGCCCGGCTCGTGACCGGGGGAGGGAGCGCTGGGGAGGGCTGGTATGTCCAACCGACCGTCTTCGACAAGGTCGAGACGAACATGCGCATCGCCCGCGAAGAGGTGTTCGGCCCAGTGCTGGCCGTGCAGACCTTCTCCGGGATGGCACAGGCGACCGAGCTGATGAACGGTTCGGACTTCGGTCTGCTTGCCTGCATCTGGACCAACGACATCTCGCGGGCACTGCGGCTGGCCAAGACGGTCCGGTCCGGCCAGGTGGCAGTCAACCAGTTCCACGATGCCGGCGTCATCGGCTTCCCGTTCAACATGCAGCGGGACAGCGGATTCAGCCGCGGCGGCGGGTACGGCGCGCTGCGCGAGTACACGCAGGAGAAGGCGGTCGCGGTGCGGCTGCTGCAGCGTTGAGGCTGTCGGTGCCGGATGGACAGCTGACGCAATGACGAGCCTGCCTGCCGTACGCAGGGTCCGTGAGGACCCCGCCGACTTCGAGCGGGAGATTACCGACGCTGCGCTCGGCGGCGCCGGCTGGCACGAACTACTCGGCCGTATCCATGCCGCGACCGGCCGGCACTGCCGGCTGGTCGACCCGCGCGGTGCGCTGCTGGCGGCGACCGATGATGGTGCCGGTCTGTCACGCGCCGAAGCGGGCCGGGTGCTGGCCGAGCCGCGGAGGAGGGTGACCGCTGAGGATCGGTGGTCCGCCCGCGCGGTACCGGCCGCCGCGGGCGGTCGCGTCTCGGCGCTGCTGCTACTGGCCGAACCCGCCGGCGAACGGCAGCTGGACTTCGCGCGGGCGGCGCTGACGGCGGTGCTGATCGAATCGGTACGGCGCGCCGCGGCCGCGGAAGCGCGCTTCGATGACGGCGGCGCACTCATCGCGGCCCTGCGCCGTGGCGCCGGCATCGACGACAGCGCCTCGGTCGCGGCCGCCCGCCTCGGCGTCGACCTCGGCGATCCGCAGTGCGGGGCGGTGTTGCGCCACACCGGCACCCACCACCGCACCTGGGCCACCGCGCTGACCTGGCTGGACCGCCCGGTGGAACAGCAGGGATCGATGGCATTCACGCTGGTCGCCGACGGGACCGAGCTGTCGCGGGTCCGCGCCAGGCTGGCGCACGCGGTCGGTAACGGCGCCGTGGTCGCCACCTGCGGATCGTTGACCGCCGACCCAGGCGGCCTTCACAGGTCGTTCGCCGAGGCCGCCGCGCTGCTGCAGGAGGTGTCTCGTCGTGGTGGGACGGAGTTGCCGTTTGGGAACGCCGGCCTGCTGCAGGTCCTGCTCGCGGTGCCGGCCGATCGGCTTGGCTACTTCGTGGAACGGCATCTGGGGCCGGTGCTCGATCGTCCGGAACTGCTCGCGACCTTGCAGTCCTGGCTCGCGTCCAGTGGCAGCCGGCGGGCCGTATCCGAGCACCTGCATCTGCATCGCAATTCGGTCGGGTACCGCGTCCGGCAGCTCAAGCAGCTGCTCGGGGTGGATCCGCTCGATCCTGAGCAGAGCGCCGTGCTCCATGCCGCGCTCGCGGCGCGTGCGCTGCTGCGTAGCGACTCTCCCGTGGCACCACAAGGCGCCGAGACCATGCCAACCCCGACCGAGCCACGCCTGACCGGCGTCGCCTAGCCCCGGCGGAGGTGAGAATGCCGCAAGACGTGCCTCCGCTCGCCGATCTGCTGGTGGTTGGTGGTGACGTGGTGACGATGGATGCGGGTCGTCGGGTGGTGGCTGGTGGGTGTGTGGTGGTTGGCGGTGGCCGGATTG
>JAEHDK010000082.1 GCA_016880465.1 Micromonosporaceae bacterium | reverse complement strand
AGCGGCGAGCTGCTCGATCGAACGGCGCTGCGTCGCCGACAGCGGGCGGCTGGCCGCGACGACCAGCAGGTCGACCGACAACCCCTCCTCCCGCATCCGGGCCAGCCCCCGGGCCACGTTCGCTCGCACATCACCGGTCGTGGCCAGCAGCCTGCCGCGCCGCGGCAACCCGGCGGCCGCGCTGTCCAGGGGAAAATAGACGTCCGCGTCGCGGCCGAAGTCATGGCCGCCCTCAACCGCGGACAGGCCCCGGTATGGCGACTGAAGGAGCGCAGCGGCACACCGCTCGAAATCGCCCGGGTCCAACCCCGGCTCGGCGAGAGCGCGCTCGATGCGAGCAATCAAGTCCATGCCACTCACGATGTCTGGCCACCCCCCATGATCGGCTGCGACCACGCCGACACCGCGGCAGGCACAACCATGCCAGCAACGATCTTCGTCATGCTCGGCCGCCAGCGCGTCGTGGTGCCGTCCAGTCCGTCTGGTCCGCCCAGGGCCGGAATCGTCCGTCGGCTCCAGAGCACACGACGAGCACACAACCGTCCACTATGGACGTGAAAATTGCTCTGATCCGGCGAGAACTACCAGGTCAGAGCCTTGATCAATTGTGCGCCGCCAGGGACTCGAACCCCGAACCCGCGGATTAAGAGTCCGCTGCTCTGCCAGTTGAGCTAGCGGCGCTCGCTGACAACGGGGGAAACCATAGCACGCGTGCCCAGCCCATCCCCAACCGGACTTAGGCAGCCGGCACACCAGCCCGGCCACACAGCGGCAGCCACGTGCGTCACCATGTGCGCACGTGGTGGCGTACGAGGAGGGGTGGCCCCATGAGGCGGAAACTGGCCGCGCTGGTCGCCGTACCCCTGACTGTTGTCGTTCTTGCCGGGTGTGGCGGCGAGCCGCCTGCGGCGCGCTGGGCCGGTGCGAGCGCGGCGCCGACGACCACTCCGCAGTCCACGGCACAGCCGATGGCGCTCACGATCACCCCGGCGGCCGACGCGACGAACCTGCCGATCTCGACGGAGATCGGTACCACGGTGGAACACGGCAAGGTCACCGGCGTCGCGCTCGTCGACGGCGAGCAGAAGCCGGTCACTGGTGGGATGCGCGCAGACGGCTCGGCATGGGTGCCGGACCGGCCGCTCAAGTACCGCAGCACGTATACCGCGACCGTGACGGCGACCGGCGACGACGGTACGACGACCAACCGGACCACTACGTTCAGCACCATGGCCAAGCCGGGCGGGAGCCGGGTCGGCAGCGGCCTGTACCTCTTCGACGGGGTCACGTACGGGGTGGCCATGCCCGTCGTGGTCGAGTTCGACGAGGCGGTTCCCCAAGCGGCCCGGGCGCAGGTGGAGCGGCGGCTGTTCGTCACCAGTACGCCACCCCAGCCGGGCGCGTGGGGGTGGCTCAGCGACCGCCAGGTGTTGTACCGGGGTCCGGCGTACTGGCAGCGGGGTACGAAGCTGACGGTCCGTACGGCGCTGGAGGGGCTGCCGATCGGCGCCCGGTACGGGGACGCGGATCGGCGCGCCACCGGCACGATCGGCGATGCACTGATCATCGAGGTCGACAACGGTACGAAACAGATGACCGTGACGAAGAACGGTGCGCTGCTGCGGACGCTCCCGGTGAGTCTCGGCCGGCCCAGCATGCCGTCGTCCAGCGGCACCACGGTCATCATGGAGAAGCTGGAGAAGACGGTCTTCGATACCCGCAGCGACCCGAACCCCGCGAACCGGTACGTGACCCCGGTCGACTTCGCGCAGCGGCTCACCTGGGGTGGTGAGTACATCCACTCGGCGCCGTGGTCGGTCGCCCAGCAGGGCCACACCAACGTGTCGCACGGTTGCGTCAACGTGTCCGCGGACAACGCCGCCTGGCTGTTCTCGCTGACCCACGTCGGCGATCCGGTCACGATCAGGGGCACGGAGCGCAGGCTCGTGCCGGGCAACGGCTGGACCGCCTGGGACGTCAGCTGGCCGGAGTACCTGAAGCTCAGCGCGCTGCCGCATCCCGAGCTCCCCGGCAACTGACCGGCCCGCGAGGGTCCGAGCTCGCCGGTGCCGACCGGCCCGCGACGGGCCCGGCGCCACCACCAAATCCGCCGAACTGGCCCCGCGGTTACGTGGCGGTGCGTCACGATATGCGCAGGTGGGTCAGGTGCGAGAAAGGGTCTGCCATGACGGCTCGACGGGTTCTGGCCTCGGCGTTCGCCGCATCCCTTGTCCTGGTCGTGGGCGCCTGCGGCAAGGACCACAAGACGGGACAGTCCACGGCGGCGCAGAAGCCGCCGGCGGTCGCGCTGTCGATCGCGCCGGCGTCGAATGCGACGGATCTGCCGGCCTCCACCGAGATCGCGCCGACCGTGTCGAACGGGACGGTCAAGTCCGTGACGCTGACCGACGACCAGAACGCCCAGGTGACCGGGGCGATGCGCGCGGACGGCTCGGCCTGGGTACCCGACCAGCCGCTCAAGTTCCGCAAGACGTACACCACGACCGTGACCGCGAACGGCGCGGACGGTTCGAGCGCCACCCAGACGAGCACGTTCAGTACGATGGCCGACCCCGGTAAGAGCCGGGTGGGTTCGCGGCTGCGCTTCGACGACGGTGCGACGTACGGCAACGCGATGCCGATCGTCGTCGACTTCGACGAGGCGATCCCCGAAGCGGCGCGGGCGCAGGTGGAGAAGCGCTTGTTCGTGACGAGCGACCCGCCCCAGCCCGGCGCGTGGGCCTGGCTCGACGCGGAGTCGGTGACGTACCGGCCCCCGTCCTACTGGCAGCCCGGCACCAAGATAACGGTCCGGTCCGCGCTGGAGGGCCTGCCGATCGGCAAGCGGTTCGGCGACGCCGACCGCCGCGCGGCGGGCACGATCAGCACCGACCGGGTGAGCCTCGAGATCGACAACAAGACGAAGCGGATGACGGTCAGCAAGAACGACCAGGTGCTCAAGGTGATACCGGTCAGCCTCGGCAAGTCCAGTACCCCGTCGTCGAGCGGCAACATGGTGATCATGGAGAAGTACTCCAACATCGTCTTCAACACGATGACCGACCCCAACCCGGCCAACCGGTACATCGTCCCGGTCAACGACGCGCAGCGGCTCACCGACGGCGGCGAGTTCATCCACTCCGCCCCGTGGTCGGTGTGGGACCAGGGCCGGCAGAACGTCTCGCATGGCTGCATCAACGTGTCCCCCAGCAATGCCGCCTGGTTGATGGCGACCGACCGGGTCGGCGACCCGGTGACCGTCAAGAACACCGAGGCACGGCTCGACGTCGGCAACGGCTGGACGGCCTGGGACCTGGGCTGGGCCGACTACCTCAAGCGGAGCGCGTCGCCGCATCCCGAGCTCGCGAACGCCGGTGGGAAGCGCGGCAATTCACGGCCAAACTAGGCAATACAAGCCGTAACAAGTCCAGATCGCTCCTGGCCGGCCGGCTATCTCATCACGGCACGCAACCGGGATTCGCCGCGCAGGCGTCTCTAGGGCACCATGTGTTTGGGGACGCCAGCGGTGAAGGGGCAGGCCAGGTGGACGGTAACCAGTCGAGACATACGACGCGACGGGCCGTCGCCGGGATTCTCCTCGCCGGCGTGCTCGGTGTCGCGACCGCCTGTAGCGGCAACGGCGGGGCCCGCTGGAAGGGCGGCGGGAACGAGCAGGACGAGCCGAAGGGGCCACAGGTATCGGCCGCGGTCACCGTACCGGCGGCCGATGCCCGGGACGTACCGGCGTCGGCCGAGATCCAGTACACGACCCAGAACGCCGCGTCCGCGACGCTCGAGCTGACGGACGCGGCCGGCAAGGCCGTCGCGGGCGAGCTGCGACCGGGCACCACCACCTGGGTACCGGGTGCCTCGCTTGCGTACGCGACCACGTACACGGTGACCGTCACGGCCACCGCCAGCGGTGGCACGACGGCGAAGACGACCAGCACCTTCACGACGATGGCCAAGCCCGCCAACACGGTCCGGGTGCAGTCGAACATCGGCGACGACATGGTGGTGGGCGTCGGCATGCCGCTGGTGCTCAACTTCGACCGGGCGATCCCCAAGGACCTGCGCGACGACGTGCAGCAGCGGCTGTGGGTCACCACGACGCCGGCCCAGGAGGGCATCTGGCACTGGTTCAGCGACCGGGAGCTGCACTACCGGCCCAAGGCGTTCTGGCAGGCCAACACGAAGATGAACTTCCGGATCGGCTTCGGCGGCCTGCCGCTCGGCGGCGGGTACTTCGGCCGGGCCGACCTGACGATCGTGGCGGGTACCAGTGACTCGTTCATCATGTCCGTGGACAACGCCACCCACCAGATGACCGTGACCAAGAACGGCCAGGTCGTGAAGACGATCCCGGTCAGCCTTGGCCGGCCCGGCATGCCGTCGTCCAGCGGCACGACGGTGATCATGGAGAAGCTGCGGAACACCGTCTTCGACACGAGTACCGACCCGAACCCGGCGAACCGGTACGTCACCCCGGTCGAGTTCGCGCAGCGGCTCACCTGGGGCGGCGAGTTCATCCACGCGGCGCCGTGGTCGGTTGCCCAGCAGGGGCACACGAACGTGTCGCACGGCTGCGTCAACGTCTCGACGGCGAACGCCGAGTGGCTGTTCAACAATACGAAGGTCGGCGACCCGGTGACGACGAAGGGTACGGAGCGCGCCCTGCAGTACGGCAACGGCTGGACCGACTGGTCGATGACCTGGGACGAGTACGTCAAGGGATCGGCGCTGCCCTACCGGCCCGCCGAGGCGACCCCCTCGACGACGCCGGTGGTGCCGGCCAGTCCGGGCGCCTGAACACCGGGCGCCCACGCGAACGGCCGGCGGGTCCTCCCGCCGGCCATTGCGAGTCTGGGGTGACTGAAGGGACTCGAACCCTCGACACCCGGGACCACAACCCGGTGCTCTACCAACTGAGCTACAGCCACCATGTCGGCCGCCTCGGCCGCCGACGCGCCGCACCATGATAGCCGTACGGGCGCGCCGATCGTCGAGGGGGTTAGGCCGTCAGAGCTGTGCGGCGATGTCCCGCGCGCGGTCGACGTCCGGTCCGGGCAGCGGTACGAACACCGTCCGGCGGTAGTACTCGAGCTCCCGGATGCTCTCCGTGACGTCCGCGAGCGCCCGGTGCGCCAGGCCCTTGGCCGGCTGCCCGAAGTAGACCCGGGGGTACCAGCGCCGGCACAGCTCCTTGATCGACGATACGTCGATCATCCGGTAGTGCAGGTGGGCGTCGAGCCGTGGCATGTCGCGCGCGAGGAAGCTGCGGTCGGTGGCGATCGAGTTGCCGCACAGCGGCGCGCTGCGGGGCTCGGGAACCCACGCGGTCAGGTAGTCCATGATCATGTCTTCGGCCTGCGCCAGCGTGACGGCCGACGCCCGGACCGCCTCGGTGAGCCCGGACCGCTCGTGCATCTCCCGCACCACGTCGGCCATCCCGTCCAGCGCGGCGTCGTCCGCGTGGATCACGATGTCGACGCCCGTACCCAGCACCGTCAGGTCCGGGTCGGTGACCAGCGCGGCCACCTCGATCAGGGCATCCTTGCCGAGGTCCAGTCCGGTCATCTCGCAGTCGACCCACACGAGGAGATCAGTCACGGGCGTAAGCCTATGTCCTGCGGCCCGCCGGGTAGGGTGGCCAACCATGCGGGCAGAGCGCAGCGAGGTTCGCGGCGGCCCGCGAGCCAGCGGCGAGGCGGCGACCGTCAACCTCCGCATCGCCGCCGTCGCCGCGGTCACCGTCGGGATCGCGCTGTTCGGATGGTGGTACGGCAACCGGCACGACTTCTTCGACCTCAAGATCTACGTCAGCGCGCTGCGGTGGTGGCAGGACGGCCACCCGCTCTACGAGTACTCGCAGCCGGACCGCGTACAGGGGCGGCTGTTCTTCACCTACCCGCCCTTCGCCGCTGTGTTGCTGTGGCCGTTCGGGTACCTCCCGGTCGGCGCCACGATCGCGATCTTCACGATCGGTACGGTCGTCGCGCTCGCCGTCACCACCTGGTGGCTCGTCACGCCGGTGGCGGACCGGCACGGCTGGCCACGCTGGTTCGCCGCCGGCATCGCGGTGCCCCTCGTCTTCGCCCTGGAGTCCACCCGGGAGACGATCACGCTGGGCCAGCTGAACCCGCTGCTCATCGTGTTGATCGTGGCCGACCTGCTGTTCCTCGTACCCGGCGGCAGCAGGTTCGCGGGCGCCGGCATCGGGCTCGCCACGGCGGTGAAGCTGATACCGGGCATCTTCATCGTCTACCTGCTGGTCACCCGGCGCTGGAGGGCGGCGGTGACGGCGTCCGCGGTAGCCGCCGGTGCCACGCTGCTCGGCGCCGCGATCGCGCCCCGCGACTCGTGGGACTTCTGGACCCGGGCGCTGTGGGCGACCGACCACGTGGGGCGCACCGACTACACCGGCAACCAGTCGCTGCTGGGCCTGCTGAGCCGCCTGGTCGTCCCCGCCGACCCGAGCCGGCTCGGCTGGCTAATCCTCGCCCTCGCGGTCGGCGTGGCCGGCATGTGGCGGGCCGCCCGGGCGACCGACCCGGTCGCGGGCCTCGCCGTCGCCGGCCTCGTGGGCGCCCTGGTCAGCCCGATCACCTGGCCGCACCACCTGTACTGGTTCGTACCCGCGATCCTCGTCCTGGTCGACCGGGGTGGCCGGTGGAACTGGCTGGCCCTGGCGACCTTCGGCGTCAGCGTGCTCGGCGTGGTCTCGTTCATCCATTGGGGGGCCGCGCCGGTGCCGACCGACACGCCGGCCGAGTTCCTGGGCCGGAACGCCCTGGTGTTGCTGTGCCTCCTGCTCGTAGCGGTGCTGCCGGTCGGTGCCCGGAGCG
Organism: Micromonosporaceae bacterium; assembly: GCA_016880465.1. Classification (GTDB taxonomy): domain Bacteria; phylum Actinomycetota; class Actinomycetes; order Mycobacteriales; family Micromonosporaceae; genus EFPC-2. The sequence continues at coordinate 5,151 of JAEHDK010000082.1, read as the reverse complement.
CGCCGCCGGGCGGGCGCGACCCGCTGGCGTCGTAACGGCCGGCGGGTCGGGCGAGCCGGCCGGGTCAGGCGATGGGCAGCCCGTGCGGCCGCCGGCTGCGGACGTACGCCATGGCGCCGAGCACCAACCCGCCGAGGCCGGCGACCAGCCCCGCGATGCCGAAGCCGACTGCCGCGCCGCTGCTCCCGCCGGAGGCCGGCTCGGCGTCCCCATGGCCATGCGGGACGGTGGGTACCCCGTCCGGCTTCTTCACGACGAGCGTGGGCGCCGGGTTCTCCGGCTCCGTGCCGTCCGGGTTGGGCAGCTCGATCCAGCGCGTGATCGTACCGTCGGAGTAGGTCTGGAGGGTCTTGAAGACCATGGTGTTGACCTTCGGCAGCGGCCCCAGCGAGACGGCGAACTCCTGGAACTGACCCGGCCTGATGCCCGAGTCACCGACCGCCGTCCAGGTGAGCACCGACACGACCTCGGTCACCTGGGCGCCGTTCAGCACGACCGGCGGGTCGAGCCTGCGGCGCTGTACGGCGACCGTCCAGCCCGGTACCGGTGCCGTCGAGACCGAGGCCACCGGCGCATCTTCCGGCAGCCGGATCTCCAGCTTCGTCGTCGACGCCGAGTCGCTCTCGTTGGGCACCTGGAAGGCCAGCCGCGCAAAGCCGCCCTGCACCGCCTCCGCCGGGTCGACCCGCACGTGGCCGGAGGCGGGCGCGCCGAGCACGAGGACGGCCCCGAGAGCCGAACCCAATGCGACGAGCGCGGCCCGGCGGGCGGTACGCGAGTGAGCCAGCATGGCCGGACCCCCTTTCTATCTAATGTGGACAGTAGTGTCCACTGTAGCCTGATCGACATCGGTCAGCCGTAGGGTGAACCGGAACTCCCAGTTGCCCGGGGTGGGCAGCGTCACCGTGCCGATCGTGTGGTTCTCGGTGATGGTCAGCAACGGTATCTGGATCGGCTCGACCGCCGCCGACGGTAGTGCGGCGGTGGCCTTCCACTCGACCACCGGCTGTGGCTTGCCGTCCAGGGTGTACGCGTACAGGTGCAGCGAGTCGTTCCCCGTCTCGGCCGGGTCGAGTTCGACCTGCAGCGAGTACAGCTCCGAGCTCAGGGTGGTCGAGTAGAGCCGGCTGTCGGTGCCGCCGGGGTTCGCCCCGGCCGTGCGCGCCGGCGTCGTCTGGACCAGCACCGCGGCCAGCGCGACGACGACCGCGGTGCCGGCCAGCTCCACACCGACATACCGGCGCAGCCGACCGGGTGCGCCCGCCGCCGCCCGACCCTGCACGAGCCGCCGGGAGAACCACGCGACCGCCAGCACCGTGCCGAGCAGACCGGTCTTGACCAGCACGAGTTGGCCGTACGCGGTGCGGAACAGCGCGGTCACCGTACCGATCTCGACCAGCGCTTGCAGCGTGCCGGCGACGAACAACACGCCGATCGCGACGGCCGCCCAGCGCGACCAGATCGGCAGGATCGCCGCCAGCTCCCGCTCCTCCGCCTGGCGCAGGAGGAACCCGAGCAGCATCGTGAGCCCACCGAGCCAGACCGCCATGCTGGCGAGGTGGGCGAGGTCGGCGACCACCGTGACCGCAGGTACGGGTGACGCGGCCGGATGGCCGGACAGCGGCCAGGTCGACAGCCCGACCACGGCCAGGATGGCGAGGATCACCCGGTCGGCGACCCCGGCCCGGCCGGCGAGCACCGGCCGTAACAGGAACGCCGCGGAAGCGATCACGGCCAGCCGGACGAGGTGCATGGTCCCGAACCAGCTGTCCAGTACGTCCCGCAGGCCGGAGAACATGCCGGACAGCCCGGCGCCGGTCTCGTACGGCCCCTGCAGCAGCAGCTCCCCGATCGCGCCGAGGGCGACCAGGCCGAGGCCGACCGCGGCGAGTCGACTCGGCCGGCGGCGGGACAGGCGCCGCGGCCACAGCGCGGCGAGGACGAGCGTCGGGCCGACGGCGAGCACGAGCCCGGCGTACCCGAGGTACTTCACGACGGGGATCAGTGTGCCGACGACCGGATTGGACCCGTCTTCGGCGGGCAGCGCCGGCGGGGTGGCGGACGGTGCGCCGACCGAATAGGTGAACCCACCGCTGACCGGGTGCGCGTCCGCGGAGATGACCCGGTAGCTGACCAGGTACGTGCCCCGGCCCGCGTCGGACCGGACCGGAATCGCGACCACGCCGCCGCGGACCGTCGGGGCGTCGCCGTCGGCCCGGCTGCCATCGGGCGCGATCACTCGGACCTTTCCCGTGACGACGGAGACCGGCTCGCTGAACGTCAGCACGACCTCGTTGGGCGCGGTCACGACCACGCCGCCCTGGGCCGGACTCGTGCGCACGAGGGCCGCATGGGCGCTCGCCGGGGCCGCCGGCAGCAGGGCCGCAAGAAGTCCACAAAGGAGGGCAGCAGCGGTCGCCGCGATCTTCGCGCCACGGGTCATGCCTCCCATGCTTACCCAGCCGGCCCGGCCGCGGCGATCCCCCGGCCTCCCGATGGTGCCGGCGGCGAGCCGCCGTACGCGCGGCCGAGGCCCCAGAGCAGCCCGGCCTGTACGACGGCCGCCAGGTGACCCACCTCGTGAACCGGGATCGTGTGCCCGCCGGCGAGGTCGGCGGCGCTGGTACCGGCGAGGCAGGCCGCCAGGACGAATGCGACGGGCAGGTAGGCGCGAACCCGGTGCGGCCGGTACGCGGCGAGCGCGAACCCCACGGCCAGAGCCACGCCGAACGACGCCATCTCGCGCGTCGCGTGCGGGTCGGGTACCACGCCCGCGGTGCCGAGCAACACCGGCACCGCCAGCACCAGCTGGGCCACCGCGGCCAGTCCGACGGCGAGGCGGAGGACCTGCTGGCGGCCGTACGCCCCGGAACCGGCCCGGCCGACGGTACTTGCCCGGCCGACCACGGCGGGCTGTGCCACCCGGGTCCGGACCTCGCGATCGGCGGCAACCGCGGCGAGCACCGGGCCGGCGAGGTCCGGCACCTCGATCGGCCGCGCCCGTACCATCCGGGTCAGCAGCTCCGCGCTGGCCAGCCAGTCGCGGCACGCCACGCAGCCGACCAGGTGCTCGTCCGGCTCGCCGCCGGGTTGCCGTTCCCCGTCCAGGCGGACCGACAGGGCCAGCCGGGCTTCCTCGCACGTCATGCCGGATAGTCGATCCGGCGGCGGCGGAAGTTCCCGCATGGCGTGAAACACGCTTCGTCGTCGGCACCCGTCCACCCGCGTACCCAAGTACGCTGGGTTTCCGTGATCCCACCCCAGCGTGACGCCGCTGTGGCGCTGCGTGCGACCGAGCGTTCCGGCACCGCGCCACCGGACTCCGCGACGCGCTGGGCCCTCGCGGCGCGGGACGGCAACGCGCTCGCCTGTGCGGCATTCGTCCGGGCGACCCAGGCCGATGTCTGGCGGTTCGTCGCCGCGCTGGTCGATCCGGAGTCCGCGGACGATCTCACCCAGGAGACGTATCTGCGGGCGTTCCGGGCCCTGCCCGGGTACGCGGGCCGGGCCGGCGTACGTACCTGGCTGCTCGGCATCGCGCGGCGGGCGTGCGCGGACCACATTCGGATCCTGGCCCGGCGCCGCCGGCTCGACGCCCGGCTCGCCGCCGACCGGCCGACCGAGGCTCCCGATCCCGCGGGTACCTTCGGCGCGGTCGACCTGCTGCGCCGGCTGGCCACCGACCGGCGGACCGCCTTCGCGCTGACCCAGGTCCTCGGCTTGTCGTACGCCGAGGCGGCCGAGGTCGAGGGGGTACCCGTCGGCACGATCCGGTCCCGCGTGGCCCGCGCCCGCGCCGAGCTGGTCGGTGCCGTGAGCAACGCCATGGCGAGCTGACCGGCGGAACCTGGGCCCGGCTGGCGGCGACTAATGAGCGTGACCACAACGACCAGGGACACCACCGGACGGTGGCCGGTCGTGCGGCCGTGGCTCGGTACCGCGGTCCGGATCGGCCTGGCCGCCGTCTGGTTCGCCGCGGGCGCGGCCAAGGTCACTGACCTCGCCGCCTCGGGCCGCGCGGTCAACGCGTACCGGCTGGTGTCCTTCGACGTCGCCAACGTCATCGGCGCCGCGTTGCCATTCGTCGAGCTGGCGCTCGGCGTACTGCTGCTGGTGGGGTTGGCCACCCGGCTCGCGGCGGGGGTCTCGGCGGCGGTGCTTGCGGTCTTCATCGCGGGCATCGCCTCGGCCTGGGCCCGGGGGCTGGCCATCGACTGCGGCTGCTTCGGCGGCGGCGGCGCGCTCGCGGCCGGCCAGAGCCCCACCTACGGCACCGAGATCGCCCGGGACACCGGCTTCCTGCTGCTCGCGGCCTACCTCCTCATCTTCCCCCGGACCGGGTGCTCGCTCGATGCGCTGCTGCTGGATGACTCAACGACCGTGGAGGACGACGAATGAGCAAGCGGAACAAGCAGGCCGCCCGGGTGGTACGCGAGCAGCTGGCCAGGGAGCGGCGGCGGCGCCGGACCCGATGGATCGCGGTGATCGCGGTCGTCGTCCTCGTCGCGGCCGGCCTGATCGGCTGGAGCCTCTACAGCCGCGAGAAGCCCGCGGCGTACCAGACGCCGAAGCACGCGTCGAGCGACGCGACCGGCATCGCCGTCGGCACCGGGCCGGTGGTCATCGACGTGTACCTGGACTTCCTGTGCCCCATCTGCAAGCAGTTCGAGACCGAGGCCGGCCCGACGCTGAACCGGTACCTCGCCGACCACAAGGTGACCGTGGTCAACCACCCGGTGGCCTTCCTCGACCGCGCGTCGACCAACCAGTACTCGACCCGGTCGTCGGCGTCCTCGGCGTGCGCGGCGGACGGCGACAAGTTCGCGGAGTACGCCGACGCGCTGTACGCCCGCCAGCCCGCCGAGGGTGGTCCCGGGCTGACCGACGACGAGCTGATCCAGGTCGGCGGCTCGGTCGGGTTGATCAATCCGGCCTTTGCGCAGTGCGTCCGGGCCGGTACGTACGAGGCGTGGACGCGGCACGTCACCGACGCCGCCGGAACCCGCGGCGTGACCGGTACGCCGACCGTCTACGTCGCCGGCCAGCCGACGCAGGCCACCTCCGCGGCCATCACCGCGGCGGTGGAGGCGGCCTCGAAGTGAGCCGGGCCGGGCCGGGCGGGCGCCGGCCGCTCCCCGCCGTCGCGGCGCT